>RGEC01000121.1 GCA_009918425.1 Bacteroidota bacterium | reverse complement strand
TGCAAGTGTTGCTGAAACGCTCCGTACATGGGGCGAAGATACAACGGGCTTTTCAGATGACCAATCTCAGGCGGTTTGCTGAAGGGTTTTGAGAATGTCCTCCAGAATACTTCTGTCGTTGCTCAGACGCGGCACCTTGTGTTGCCCGCCCAGTTTGCCTTTCTGTTTTAGCCATTGCTGAAAAGTACCCGCAGGCACCGCCATTATTTTTGGCATTTTCATAGCCAAATCTCCCTGCCTTTTGGCAGCGTAATCGCCATTGCAGGCCTTCAGGTGTTCATCAAGCAAACCGGTGAAAACATCCATGTCTGCCGGAGGCACCGAAAATTCAATTAGCCATTCGTGACCGGGTTCGGTGTCGGTCATAAATACGGGAGCCGCTGTATATTCTTCTATAACAGCCCCCGACTTTCCGGCTGCGGCAGCAATGGCAGTGTCCGCATTTTCGATTACCAGCTCTTCACCAAAGGCGTTGATATAGAGTTTGGTTCGTCCGGAAATTTTAAAAAGATAAGGGCTGGTGCTACTAAATTGAATAGTGTCACCAAGGTTGTAGCGCCACAAACCACCCGTGGTGGTAATCATGACGGCATAGTTTACTCCGGGTTTTACATCCCTAAGCTGAACAGCCGCTTCAGGGCCTTCGTTTACAGGATAGAACTCATAAAAAACGCCATGGTCGGTTACCAGCAGCATATCGGAACTGGCTGAGGAGTATTGCACACCAAAGAATCCTTCACTGGCATTGTAGGTTTCTACATAGCGCATTTGGGGATTGGGCAGCAGTTGTTTAAACTGTTCGCGATAAGGAGTAAAACTCACGCCGCCATGAATGAACAATTCAAGGTTTGGCCATACTTCGTGCATGTGTTTTTTACCGGTTATTTCCAGTATTCTTTTGAAAAGCACCAATGTCCATGTAGGCACACCGCTAATACTGGTAACATCTTCATTAATGGTGGCCTGGGCCATGGTTTCTACCTTTTCCTCCCAGTTGTCCATTAGGGCTATGCTAAGGTCGGGTGTAGATTTAAAGTTCGCCCAAACAGGCATATGGTTAATCAGAACAGCACTCAGATCGCCGTAATAACCACGCGTGTTAAGCTGGTTTATTTTATGGCTTCCGCCGATAAGCAGTGCTTTGCCCTGAAACATTTCAGACTCCGGGTTTTCAGCACAAAAAAGGGTTAATATATCTTTGGTTCCTTTGAAGTGGTTGTCTTCCAGGCTTTCGTAGCTGATGGGAATAAACTTGGCGGTATTGCCTGTGGTTCCGCTGCTTTTGGCAAACCAGGTAATTTCTTCCGGCCATAAAACACCTTGTTCGCCTTCCATGGTGCGTTCAATCCACGGTTTAAGGTCTTCATAATTTGCCACCGGCACCATTTCTTTCCATTGGGCGTAATTGCGAATGTTTTTAAATCCTGCAAACTCACCATATGCCGTGTCTTTTCCTTTGTCCAACAGATATTCAAACCAGACATCCTGGGCATCAGCGGCTCTCGAAGCCATCAGTTGAAAATCCTGATAGCGCTGTTTAAAATACCAATGTATGACAGGGGCAATCATCCTCAGTTGGAAAAATTGGGCATCAATATTAATGTAAAGCCCGCTTTAATGCAAATAAATCAGGAGTTTGGCGGGTTGTTTGGCTTGGGGCCTCTGTTTTGATGCGGGGGACGGGGGCCTCGGTGGTGTGGTTTACCCTGGTGATTACCGCCTCCTCCCTGCCCGGGGTGTCTATGTTGTCCGCCTTTGTTATGTGGATGGGGGTGGCGCCCTTTTTCCTGACGATTTTTACGGATTTCAGCTTCCAGTTCTCGGTCCTCCAGCAGTTCAGCCCCACCAATAAACTCCGGCGCCTGTGATGCAGCAGTCTGCTCTATTACCTGGCTGGCAGCGGCAATGTCCTGCAGTGGTGGGATCGTTTTGCCCTGTTTGTTGTCTTCCATATAGTCCTTCACCTTGTCTACGGCAAGGGCAATCCAGGTCTGGCTGTCTTCATAGCTAAACCACATCAGTTGTTTGAGGATGTCTGTTTTGCGGCTATAAGCAACGCCGGTGGCTGTTTCCAGCTTCACTACCTTGGCTTTCGGAAACTTGTCCAGCGCTTCTACATACAAGTCTAACTCATAATTCAGGCAACACTTTAAGCGTCCGCATTGCCCGGCCAGTTTTTCCATATTGATGCTGAGGTTCTGCACGCGCGCTGCACCTGTGGTGACCATTTTATAATCGGTTAGCCAGGTGCTACAACAAAGCTGTCTTCCGCACACCCCTATTCCGCCCAGGCGCGAGGCTTCTTCACGATAGCTGATGTGACGCATTTCAATTTTCATGCGAAACTCATCGGCATAAAGGCGTATTAGCTCACGAAAATCAACGCGCTGTTCGGCGGTATAAAAGAAAATTACCTTGCGGCCATCCCCTTGAATTTCGATGTCGCTGATTTTCATCTGCAAATTGAGCCTGAACGCAATGGTGCGGGCTCTTTCCAGCGTGGCGTTTTCTTTTTGTTTTACCTCATCATTTTTTTCAAGGTCTTTATCTGTTGCTTTGCGAACAATTGGCAGAATTCGTTCAGAATCTTCCTGAACCCTGTATTTTTTTAGTTGCAGGCGCACAATTTCGCCTGTGGCAGAAACCGTTCCAATATCATAACCCACTGAGCTTTCAACAGCCACATAATCACCGGTGTACAGCTCCAGATTGTTTGTGTTTCTGAAAAACTCCTTTCGCGAACCCTTAAATCGCACTTCCACGATATTAAAAGCCACAAAATCGTCGGGGAGTTCCATATCCCTGAACCAGTCATATACATTCAGGGCGTTGCACCCTGATGTGCCGCAGGTACCGTTGCTTTTACATCCGGCAGGCGAACAGCCGCCCCCGGATTTGGTACCACAAGATGAACATCCCATATTTTTAAATCAATCAAAAAACCATGTGCAACTCCATTTAATTGCACGTTCCTTGCAAAAATAGGGATAAAAGTTCACACCCGCTGACGGTACCACGACCGCAACCCTATTACCGCCAGTGCTAAAAACACCGCATAAAGCCCCGCTGTCAAGGGTTTGCCCATAGAAATATAAAGTGGAATATAAATTATATCTGCCAGAAGCCAGAGAATCCAATTTTCCCATTTGCGGCGCGCCTGCAGGGCAATAGCCCAGACGCTGATTGAGGCGGTAAAACTGTCAAGCCAAGGCATAGCTGCGTCGGGAGCCCATAAAAGGATGATCCTAGTCCACCCATACCATCCGGCAAGAAAAGTCAGACTTTCAGCCATCCACTGCCACGGTGTGAGTGACGATATGGGGGATTCGGCTGTTTTTTTTAGGGCCCATTGCCACCAACCCAAGGTTTGAATGCCAATAAAGACAAATTGCAAAACCATGTCTGAATAGAGGCGACATTCATAAAAAACCCAGCTGTAGAGAAGGGTTCCGGCCATAGAAACCGGCCAGTTGAGTATGTGTGGTTTTATAGCAAGCAATACTCCCGCAAACGAAAGGGCGACGGCGGCAATCTCCACAGCAAGAGCGATATAGGAGGAATCAGGCAATTTATCTGCAAAAATCAGGGTATGCGCACATCGAACCAAACTTGCTTAACTTTGTTACCTGAAAAAACCATAATTATGTTTGAATTACCATCACTCCCCTATGAATTTGCGGCCCTGGAGCCCCATATTGACGCCAGGACTATGGAAATCCACCACGGCAAACACCATCAGGCGTATGTAAACAACCTAAACAATGCCGTGAAAGGCAATGCCGGCGAAGGCAAAAGCCTGGAAGAACTTATGGCCAATGTTAGCAAACACAGCATGGCTGTGCGAAACAATGGCGGTGGACACTGGAACCACAGCCTTTTTTGGCAGCTGATGAGTCCCACTGGTGGCGGAAACCCTGAAGGTAAATTGCTGACTGATATCACTGCGACATTTGGAAGCATGGAGTCCTTCAAAGAACAGTTCAACACTGCCGCAACTACCCGTTTCGGCTCAGGCTGGGCATGGCTTGTGGTGCATGACGGGAAGCTTGTGGTGACCAGCACTCCTAACCAGGATAATCCCCTGATGGATGTTGCAGATGTGAAAGGAGCCCCTATTCTGGGGCTGGATGTGTGGGAACATGCATACTACCTACACTACCAAAACCGACGCCCGGATTACATCAATGCCTGGTGGAATGTGGTGAACTGGAAAAAAGTAGCAGAATTATACGCTGCGGCTCACTAAGAATTAACAAAATCCTAAAAAAGCCCGGTTTATCGGGCTTTTCTTTTTTTAAAACAACAGAACCCTGTTTGTTTACGATTGGTTGTTTATTTCCTGCAACACGCCAGTCCAGAGATTGTTACGCAGATTCAGGGCCTCTTCGCGACCAAAAGTAAAAATAGCCGACAAAACATGGGGTTTGTTTTCGGCGATGTGCCTGAATGTAAACTGAACAAACGCTTTTACGGTTTCGGGAATGTGTGCATTCTCAAGGGCTAACAGGATGTTTGTGCCTTTTCTGATATCTTCCACGAGGCTAAGTATGGGTTGAGTATTTGCACCCGCCTGTACCATGGCATCCAGGTACATTTCGAAGTGGCTCTTGCGAACACCGTTCATGTCCACATCAGATTCTTCTCCCACCACAATTTCGTTGATGAGAAAGCGGGTTTCTGCGCTTCCCTTGGGCAACCAGGGTGTAGTAGTGCAAGTGAGATTTTGCTGCAGGCTTTTCAGCAGCGACATAAAATCCCAAACGGCATACACGTGGTGCTGCATAAAAACTCTCACATGCTCCAGGGTTTGAATGTGTGCATAAAGCGGATGTCTTACAATAATTGATTTTTGCGGAGCAATACGTTGGTTTGTTTTATCGATAAACGGGTTCATGTGCACCTAATAAACAAAAATGCCCTCAGATGGTTGCGGGTTTTTGTAAAAACCACATCCGATCTTTTTCTGTGCGGGTGTGCGACAGAAAATTATTTTGATACAAGGCTCCTGTCCCCAGGCCCTGATGCAAGGGATTGTGTTTGGTGGCCGCCCACTGTGCAATGGCGCTGAGGCCAATATTACCCTCCAACGCGCTGGTGGCCCACCAGCCTATGTTTTGTTTTTGGGCCTGGAAAAGCCAGTTGTCGCAGGCGGTGAATCCGCCTAACAGCGTGGGTTTTAGCACCACAAAGGCGGGACGAATGGTTTTTAACAAATTCTCGGCTTTTTCGGGGGAAACCCCAATCAGTTCTTCATCCAGTGCCACCGGAATCGGGCTTTTGGCGCAAACTTCCTGCATGGCTTCGGGTTGGCCGGCCTTGATGGGCTGTTCGATGCTGTGCACCTCAAATCGGGCAAACTCTTTGAGATGGAGGAGGGTTTCATCTGCGCTCCAGGCGCCGTTGGCATCGAGGCGAATGGTAAGATTAAACGCGTTTTTGAGGTTGCGTACTTTTTCCAGCAACCGGCATTCCGAATCGGTATCCAGTGCACCCACCTTGAATTTGAGGCAAGAAAAACCCTGTGCCATTTTAGATTGCGCTTCCTCCCACATGTCTTCTATGGTATTCATCCATACCAGGCCATTAAACGGAATGCTTTCGTTTCCTTCAGTAAAAGGACCGGGAAACAACACCCCTTTTCCGCCGTTTTGCAGGTCAAGAAAAGCGCTTTCAATGGCAAATTGCAACGAGGGATATTCGGCAGTAAGCCTCAGCCATTCTGAAATCGGGTAATTTTCAGCTGCAAAATACTGAAGCTGGGTAAGTACTTCAACCAGTGGGGCTTGCCCATCTATGCTCAAATCGGGCAGTGGCGCGGCTTCGCCGCAGCCTGTAATGCGGTTTTGGGAGAGAAACACCAAAACATGGTCTTTTTGGGTGTATTCGCCGCGGCTGGTTTTGGCAGGTTTAATAAATTGCAGGGTATGTTTTTCCCAGTGCAGTTGCATGTTTTTTTCACCCCGTTGAATATACAACGGTTTGGCATGCAAAGATAGACAGCAGCTTGATTTAAGTTGTTTTTATTTAGGGGTTAAGAACCATTATTTTAGCGTGGTTCCCGCCACTTTTTATCCAATAAATTCCGGAAAGCAATCCCCTTGTTGAAACTTTTACCATGCCTTTTTGAAGTAAATCATCTTGCCATGTTATGTTCTTAATTTGTTTTCCATCTGTGCTAAACATCATGAGTTCTTGTATTTGATCTTGCGGAAAATAAAATCCGTCAAAACAAGGGTTGGGAAAAACAATAAGTTGGTTTTTTACAATGGGTTTGGCAGATAACAGCGCGATATGGTTGGCTTTCATGCAACTCCAGTTGTCCTTCAATTGAAAATTATCTTCATAAATCAGCGAATCGCCATTGTATATCTGGGCCAGTTTAGCAAAAGAGCAAAAAATTCCATCAAACACATTCAAATATCCGTTTGGACTGAATCTTTTTTCAAATAAAAGGCTATCACCCACTGCAAGTGTTTTGCCACATGGTGGGAATGATGGATTGTAATAGTAGCCGCCGAACTTGTATTCTATGTGCAGCATATCGCCTTTAAAAACCGTGTCGGGTCCATTATTAATTATGTACATGCGGGTATGAATGAGTCCCGGGGTATAAAATGTATCTCCTTCGTTAAAACGGTCTATTTCAATTTTAAAATCGCAGAATCGGGTTTTTCTACCCTGGGCATGCACATTGCAAAGCTCTGCAGCCAATATAAGCAGTAGCAGTATGGTTTTTAGTTTAATCATTTCTTTTGATTATGGTTTCTACATGCCTGTTGCCATCGGTATCTGTCATTTGCAGAAAATACATGCCGGGTTTGAAAAAGCCCAAATCCAGCTCGGTCGTTTTGGCGCTATTCAAAACTTTATACAACACCTTTCGCCCTGAAATGTCGCTTATAGTAACGCCGGAGATGGG
>RGEC01000013.1 GCA_009918425.1 Bacteroidota bacterium | reverse complement strand
GATCCGGTCACGGCATTTTTGAATTGTTGGAGTTTGAGTAACTCTTTCTCCAACGCAAGCTTATCGGAATTGGCTTTTTCAAGTTCAATTTCCAGTTCATCTACCCGAGCCACTGCCTCCTGTGATTGCTTCAGCAATACGCTATCCGCTTTGTAATTCTGGCCCGACTGGTCTTTAAGTTGATTTTCAAGCTCTGCAATACGAAGATCTTTCTTCTGAATAACTTCCTTTAATCGTGCAATCGCCAGGTTTAAAGATTTTCTATCATCCGGAAAAGCAATTGCAGCACCAGGGACAGAGGATGCTTCATCGTCTATTTTTACCGCTATTTTTTTATAAATGACCTTCGTTTCGGGCCCAACATACAATCCTATCCACCCTTTCGAGTATTCAATTTCTGTGAAGCTGTGCACATAAATACCATTGATAAAAACATCATATACCTTGTCATATGTTTTTACGGTTATAGTGATGGCATCACCTTTTATCTTCTTCTGGGGTTTTCGCCAGCCGCCATTTGGCTCATTTACAGGTAAAATCCTATGGGCTGCGGCTCTGCGTATTCTGAATTGTTTTTTGCGGTTTACCTCAATTATAACCGCTCCATGACCATCCGGCTGTGCTTGTAAAACCAGCCCGGCTGAATTGTCAGTGCTACCCTTTCCATCGAAAACAAACTGCAGCGTTGCTTCAAAAACCCCAAATTCCTGAACTTTGAGTGGAAAAATAAAAAAACCGGTACGCTTGCTTTTTCGCCAAACCTCAAAACCTTCAGAAGAGCCAATAAAGAAGTTATCTGCTGTTGATTGTTGCGACCATGTGTTATCCAGTTTCTGAAAATCATCTTCCCACAGCAACTTCATAAACTCTTTTGTTACCTGCTGTGTATGCGCACGGTAAAAATAGCAGAGCAGACAAAAAAGGCCGATAATTTTCCTCATCTTTGCAGGAGCAAAGGCAAAGTTAGACCAAAAAGCTGACTTAAGCATAGTTGTGAAAAAACTGACCTCCTTATACCGCGCTTTAATCTCCGCATTTTTTGCGGTAATTATGCTGCTTTTTTCCTGCAAAAACGACCTGGATATCAATGCAAACTGGAAAGAAACTATTGTGGTATACGGCATGCTTAATGCGAATGACAGTGTGCAGTATATCAGGATTGCCAAAGCTTTTCTGAATGAGAACACTGGCGCTCTTCAGGTGGCCAAAATCAGCGATTCTCTTTACCTGGACTCAGCGGTTGTGACATTGAGGTCTTCAGATAATTCTTTTTCTGATAATCTTACAAGGGTATGGAATATACCAAAAGACTCCGGATTGTTTGCCAACGACATCAATCCGTTGTATCGCCTTTCCACGTCAGGAGCCAGGGCACTTGATCCGGGCAAACGCTACATTCTGGAAGTAATGAGTCCAAAATCCGGCAACTCGGTGCGGGCCGAAACCAACTTGGTAGGCATGGCCAACATCCTATCTCCTTTCCGCGATTCAACCAGCAATTTTGCCGTTACACCCGAATACCTCACTATCAGTTTAAAAGCGGGGCAGAACAGCTTTGCTTACGATATCAAACTCGATATTACCTATGATGAATTCCCGGTTAGTGACACCTCTAATAAAACCACCAAAGTTGCTACCTGGAATGTTTTGACCAACGCTTCTGCCCTTGGAAGCAGCAACATGCTCTATAAAATCCCAAGGCTTGCTTTGCTTCAGTTTTTACGCAATACCATTACCGCCGATCTGGGCTTGTATCACCGTATGAAGTATGCCGGTATGCGGGTTTATGGAGGTAACCAGCTCTTGTCAGATTACATTTCTGTAAACGAGCCCTCTATTGGTATAGTGCAAAAGCAGGCAGAGTTCAGTAATATCCAGGGCGGAATCGGACTTTTTGCCAGTCGATGCATACAACGCATAGATAAAGTGAAATTTGATGCAGGCTCCATTCTGTTTATGCGCAACAACAGCGAAACCAAACCGCTGAACATTCTGCCATAAAATCAGTCTTACTGCCATTTCGTCATACCAAACAGCCATTTCAGGCCTTGGCATTTTTGTTGTTCCTAGATGGCTAAACCGAAATCATGAGTAAAATTATAGGTATTGATTTAGGCACCACCAACAGTTGTGTTGCCGTACTGGAAGGAAACGAGCCCGTTGTGATTGCCAACAGCGAAGGACGTCGCACTACTCCATCGATTGTTGCTTTTCTGGATGGCGGCAACGGTGAGAGAAAAGTAGGTGACCCTGCCAAGCGTCAGGCCATCACCAACCCCCGTCACACCGTTTCATCCATCAAGCGTTTCATGGGTGAAAAGTTCTCCAATGTACAGACCGAAACAGGCCGTGTAAGTTATGAAGTAGTAAAAGGCGATAACGACACGCCCCGCGTACAGATTGGCGACCGCACCTACACACCTCAGGAAATCAGCGCCATGGTGCTGCAGAAAATGAAGAAAACTGCCGAGGATTTTCTGGGTCAGGAAGTTTCCCGCGCCGTTATTACAGTTCCCGCCTATTTCGATGATGCTCAAAGACAAGCCACCAAAGAAGCCGGTGAAATTGCAGGACTGAAAGTGGAACGTATCATCAACGAGCCTACCGCGGCTGCACTTGCCTATGGCATGGACAAAAAAGGTCAGGACATGAAGATTGCCGTATATGACCTGGGTGGTGGAACCTTTGATATAAGCGTGCTTGAGCTCGGTGACGGTGTATTTGAAGTAAAAAGCACCAACGGCGACACCCATCTTGGCGGTGATGACTTTGACCAGGTAATCATTGACTGGCTGGCCGAAGAATTCAAATCGGAGCAAAACATGGACCTGCGCAAGGATCCCATGGCGCTGCAGCGCCTGAAGGAAGCGGCCGAAAAAGCGAAAATAGAGCTGTCCAGCAGCACTGAAACCGATATTAACCTGCCTTACATCACGGCTATTGACGGTGTACCTGCTCACCTGGTGCGCAAACTCACCCGCAGCAAATTTGAACAACTGGCCGCTACGCTTATTCAGCGTACGCTTGAGCCCTGCAAAAAGGCTCTCTCCGATGCCGGCATGAATCCTTCAGATATTGACGAAGTGATACTGGTAGGTGGCTCTACACGTATTCCCGCTATTCAAAAACTGGTAGAAGATTTCTTTGGAAAATCGCCCAGCAAAGGTGTAAACCCTGATGAGGTAGTTGCCATTGGCGCAGCGCTGCAGGGCGGTGTGTTAACCGGCGAAGTAAAAGACATCCTGCTGCTGGACGTAACACCGCTAAGTCTCGGTATTGAAACCATGGGCAGCGTGTTTACCAAAATGATTGAGTCTAACACCACCATTCCCACAAAGAAAACCGAAGTTTTCAGCACTGCTGCTGACAATCAGCCACAGGTAGAAATTCATGTGCTGCAGGGAGAAAGACCGATGGCCCGCGACAATAAAACGATTGGCAAATTTATCCTGGACGGAATTCCCCCTTCGCCCCGCGGTGTGCCCCAGATTGAAGTTACCTTCGACATTGACGCCAACGGTATTTTAAGTGTGAGCGCTAAAGACAAAGCCACCGGCAAAGAACAGAAAATCCGTATTGAAGCCAGCAGCGGCCTGAGCAAGGAAGACATCGAAAAGATGAAGCAGGAAGCTCAGGAAAACGCCGAAGCAGATGCCAAGCGCCGTGAGGAAGTGGATAAGCTAAACGCTGCCGACACCTTAATTTTCAGCACCGAAAAGCAACTTAAAGAATACGGCGATAAGATTCCGGCTGAAAAGAAAACCGCTATTGAAACTGCATTGGAATCTTTGAAAAAAGCGCACGAAGCCAAAGATCTGGCGGCTATAGAAACTGCAACAGCAGAACTCAGCAAAGCCTGGGAAGCTGCCAGCCAGGATATGTACAACGCAGCCAATCAGGCCGGAGAAACAACCGGAACCGAAGGTGCCGGCAAAAGTGAAAATGACGGCAAAGTAGAGGATGTAGACTTCGAAGAAGTGAAATAATTCCTGATTTAATTAACAAAAAAAGAGGCACTTTATGGTGCCTTTTTTTGTGGTCTGAAAATGAACCTATACTTAAGCAACGTATGTTTCATGAAGAACAAATTTCACTTGATGAATTTCTTTTTCCGTTAGCACCCCCAAAACCTTTACAATACGCAGCCTGTCAACCGTCCTAATCTGATCCAACACTACCCAGCCTGCTGTATGGTTGTGATGAACCGCAACCCGGGTAGGATAGCTTTTTGAACTGCTCGTCATAGGCGCAACCACAATGGTTTGTAAATATTGATTCATTTCATTCGGAGAAATAATTACGCAAGGCCGTGTCTTTTTCATTTCACTACCCAATGTTGGGTCCAAATTCACCAATACAATTTGATACTGTTTCAAATCCATTCTTCTGAATCTTCATCATGAAAAACATCCGGAATCAACAGTGTGTCATCACCATTTTCACGCATTTTCCTGAATGCTTCATCCCAACCTTTGCGGGCTTTGGATTTTGGCTTTAATATAATATACCCCTTCTCAAGCACCAATTCAATGGTTCCTTCAAGATTGTATTTTTCAATTACGGCCTTGGGAAGCCTTATTCCTTTTGAATTGCCGATTGCAATTAATGAAACGTCCATACTAAAGCAATGTAATTACGAAGTTATAACTTTTTGTTCAATTTTGCAAATAAGCGTATAGAATAAAATCATTCCACCAAAACATATGTTATATCTTCGCAATACATGGAATTATCAAATCGTTATATAGGTCTTATGCGCAGTACCGCAACTTTCTTATGCTGCATTTTAATCGCATTTTCCTGCCAGTCTGGCAAGGATGGCAATAACTTAGGCGTAGAAACCGATACAGATAAAGTAGACTCTGTTGCCACTAAGTTGCCATTTATCCAAAACGATCCTCTTGCCTTAAAAACACTTGACTCCATACCGGTTCCAATGCTCAAAGACACGATAAACAAAGACGAAACCGGAAAAGACAGCCTAAAGTTTGCTCGCCTATTTCAGCTTGCCGCCAACCGCCTCTGCAGGGCCGAACAAGCTAAAGATTATTCAGAGCTGGCCTCATTCACACCAAACACCATTATCCAATTCTACAAAAGCAAACAGGCCTATATTGAACGAATGAAGATGAGTGATGATGGCAGGCCCGAATATGAAAAAATACTGGCAGGACCCATTCAAAGAATTGCCCCTGCAACCGATGACAATGGCTTTGCCGCCGCCTGGTATTGCCTTATTCCGGTAAGGAGTTACAGAAAAGATGCACAAGGAAAAGAGATTGTAGATTTGTCATGGCTGGGCGGTCAATGTGATATTAAAAACCAAAAAGTTTATTTTCTGAATGTAACCGGCCTGAGTCGTGAAAAAATCACGCAGGTCATGCCCGATTTAACCTTTGTGCTCGATAAAAAATAAAGCCGGCTTTTCAGACCGGCTTTCATTGTTACAATTTGATAATTTTATTCTGCCTTGGCAGTAAGACGAATCTTGCGGCGTGTGGCTTTTTCTTCCTTCACCTCAGCAACAGATTCAAGGCCGGTAATGCTCTGATCAACCAGCAGGCGTCCGCAATGTTCACAGTCAATTATACGAATGTGTGCGCGGATATCGCTGTGACGCTGAGGCGGAATCTTAGAGAAACAACCACCGCAACTTCCGCGGAGAATAGGCGCTACTGCAATGCCGTTGCGCATATTTTCACGAATGCGGTTATACGCTCTCTTCAAACGGTCATCCAAAGAAGCCTCAGCCTTTTCACGGTCTGCATTGTGTTTCTTAATCTCTTCTTCGTTTTCCCTTTCGATTTCAGCCAACTCGCTCTGTTTGAATTCAAGGTCCTTGCGACGATTTTCCAAATCTTCAGAAGTTTTATCAAGCAATTCTTTCTTGATATCCAACAGCTTACCTAACTCACGTATTTTCTTTTCGGCTTGCAGTATTTCCAGACCTGCAATTTCTTTTTCTTTCTCTATGGCTTCGAATTCACGGCTGTTTTTGATATTGTTCAGCTGCTCGTCGTATTTCTCGATGTTGCGGTTGAAATCTTTTATGCTATTTCTTTTTTCAGAGATTTCACCATCTACTTCTGCAATTTCTTCTTCGATGTGTTTCACACGGGTTTCCAAACCTACAATGCTGTCTTCGAGGTCGGCAACTTCCATGGGAAGTTCACCCAACAGCGCTCGAAGGCCATTGAGTCGCGAATCAATCTTCTGCAGATTCCAGAGATCGGTGAGTTTCTTTTGAATGCTGATATCCATCGTTTAATAGTGGTATTGTATAGGGTTGGTGTAAGTTTGTGAAAATCGGGTTGCAAAATTAGGGAATTTTTCTGATAAAATCTCAGCAAAAAGTTCGATGGTAAATTGTTCGGTTTCATAATGCCCCGGATCGCAAATCATCATTCGGTTTTCGGCATCAAAAAATTCGTGGTATTTAACATCGCCTGTGATGTATGCATCAGCCCCCGACTGCAGCGCATTTTTAATTAGAAAAGCCCCACTGCCGCCACATATAGCAACTTTTTTAACCCATGGTACGGGTTGGGTAAACCGAATCACCTCGGCTTGCAGACTTTCCTTCACAAAGGCCGGGAAATGCTCTCCCTGTATAGGATTTTCCAGAACACCCAGCATGCCGCTTCCTGCATCTTGCCAGGCATTTTCCAGCGGAGAAACATAGTAGGCTATTTCCTCATAGGGATGTGCATTTCTCAAAGCGTCCATTACCTGTTTAAAATTGCTTTTTGGCACCAAAACCTCTATCCGCTGTTCATCAAGCATAGTTCTCTCACCCCTTTTGCCTATAACCGGATTCGTATTCTCTCCGCCACGAAAAGTTCCCTGTCCATGAATATTGAAACTGCATTCATCGTAATTGCCCACATTTCCGGCCCCGCCGGCAAAAAGCGCTTCGCGCACTGCATCTGCATGGGAATGGGGTGTAAATACCGTCATTTTCATAAGCTGATTTTGCATAGGCTTAAGAATACGGGTTTCTTTTAGTCCCAGTTTTGAGGCTATTTTGATGTTTACACCCTGCTTCAATACGTTGTCCAGATTGGTATGACAGGCATAAATCGCAATATTGTTTTTGATAGCCGCCATTACTACACGCTCCACATAATTTGTTCCGTTCAGACGCTTTAATCCACGGTAAATTATAGGATGGTGCGAAATAATTAAATCACAGCCTTCCTTTATGGCCTCTTCTACCACTGCCTCTGTTGTATCCAGCGTCAACAAAGCTTTTTTTACTTCAGCCTGTGGCGAACCCACCAGCAAACCGCTGTTGTCATAATCTTCCTGCAAGGATGGAGGCGCAACCTTTTCAATGGCCTCTATTATTTCAAACAATTTCATGAATGCTTCAAAGTTCTGTGAATTCCCTGAACTTTGCAGCACTGAAAACAAAAAAGGTCATATTAAAAAGAGGCAAGGAAACATCCATATTGCGCGGACACCCATGGATTTTTAGCGGAGCCGTGCAGCAGGCCGACGATATCAAACCCGGAGACTGGGCTGAAGTGCTTGATTTTAGAGGGCAATACCTGGCATCCGGACATGTGGGCAATGGTTCCATAATCGTTAGGGTACTTAGCCAAACGCAAGAAACACCCAACCCTGGATTCTGGAAAAACAGACTACAATCATGTTTTGATCTCCGAAAAAAACTATTCGGAGATTTCAGTAAAACCAATGCTTACCGGCTGGTACACGGAGAAGGTGACGGTCTTCCCGGGCTCATTATTGATGTTTATGCAGATTGCGCTGTAATTCAATCTCACAGCCATGGAATGTATCAGGCCCAACATGAAATTGCAGAGGCGCTGGATGAAGTTTACCAAGGTTCATTAAACACCATTTTTGCCAAAAGCAGGGCTTCTATGCACGATCCCAACGCGGAGGACTGTTTTCTGAAAGGAGAAACACCGGAAATTGTTGCGCTGGAAAATGGAATTGCCTTTAAAGTTAACTGGGTGGCAGGCCAAAAAACCGGCTTTTTTCTCGATCAGCGTGAAAACAGGCATTTGCTGGCTCAATACAGTGCGGGTAAAACCGTACTGAATACATTTTGTTACACAGGTGGATTCTCTGTATATGCCCTGAAAGCAGGCGCAACAAAGGTTTGCAGCGTTGATATCTCAGAAAAAGCCGTTCAGCTTGCGGCAGAAAATGCCATATTGAATGGGGTTGATAAAAATCACACGACTGCAGCTGCCGATGTGCCCCAATACCTTAAAGACAACAAACAGGCCTATGATATTGTGGTGCTTGACCCACCTGCATTTGCCAAAAACCTGTCAAAAAAACACCAGGCCGTTATGGGCTACAAACGCCTTAATCAACTGGGTATTCAGACGGTGAAACCCGGCGGGCTGCTGTTTACTTTTTCCTGCAGCCAGGTGATTGATGAAACTCTTTTTGCCAATACGGTAACGGCCGCAGGCATAGAAGCCGGACGCAATGCAAGAATATTGCATCGGCTTGGACAGGGCCCGGATCATCCGGTGAATCTGTTTCATCCGGAAGGACACTACCTGAAAGGTCTGGTGCTTTTAATAGATTGATTACGGTGCAAATACCTCAGCCCCTTTTTTCAGGGTTTTGGCACGAAAATAAACAGGTTGCTGTTTGCCTTTTTTTTCTGTGTAATACCTGATTACACAAACACCATCGGTCGTTAATCCTGACTTTTTTGAATACATTGTATTCTCCGCATTTTCTGCGGTGTTTATGGTGACATTGGCAATGAATGTAAGCCTGGTTCCTTTCTTCAAGGAACTTCCTTCCCCTGCTGGGCCTTGCAATGTGAGCTTTTCGGCGAAGCCATCCACAAAAATAGAATCCGGCAGGGATTTAAGGTCTTTTCTCAATACCACGGTAATCGTATAATTACGCATGATGGGAGCTCCCTGAATACCCGGATAATGCACGGAAACTTCAGCATTTTCGATGCGCAAATGGCGGGATTTGGAAACGATGGATTGGGCCATAATAGCCACAGGCACAAGCATAATCATCAGAAATATTTTTTTCATGTTTTTCATTGTATAAAATAAAAACTCTCTTTAAATACTGTTTTCCCGTCGGTGACTTCCAGGAAGTACAGCCCTGTTTTAGGAGGTGCAATGATTGTGCCATACCAGTTTGTGGCCATGCGGGTAAGCGCGGCATCTTCAACAAACACCTTCCCGCAATCGCATTTTAGTTTATATGTCCACTCTTTTTCGGGAGAGAATCGGGTTCCTATCACAAAGGGAACATACATTGTATCTGCGGGCACCCAGTTTGAAAACCGCGGATCGGCTGCTTCATGGCTTTTGGGAGCGGGCGTTGCGGGCTTCCATTTGGGATTGGAAAAATCAGGTATTCCAAACCCTACCAGCGTATCGCGGGAATTGCCTGACAAAAGTGTGCTTCTTATTTCAGCAGCAGTCATTCCTGTGTATTGCATAGCTGTAGCGAGAGCACCGGCCATAATGGGCGCACTGTAGCTGGTTCCGTTCGACTTAACGATATATCCGCTAGACGATGCTACGGCAGTGCGTTTGCCCATGGCAGCCACATCCGGCTTGATTCTGCCGTCTGCAGCAGGTCCGCGGCTGCTAAAGCCCGCTATCTCTCCATCTTTGTCTACCGCGGCTACAGCAATAACATGCTCAGCGTCTGCAGGTGCTGTTATCTTTCCCCAGCTATTGTCTCCTTCGTTTCCGGCGCTGGTAACCACCAGTATGCCCCTTGATGCGGCCATTTCTGCAGCGCGGCTGATTAGGGTTGTTTTTCCATTCAGATCCGCAATCTTATGGTTGTATCTTTCATCATCAAATGTGTTGTACCCCAGTGATGAAGTTATAATATCTGCGCCCAAGACATCGGCCTGCTCTGCTGCCCTCACCCAAAAAGCCTCTTCATAAGGCATTTCTACCGAAGCATCTTCAGTTCTAAAAAGCATAAAATAGGCCCCGGGCGCCGACCCAACCATTACACCTTGTTTGTTTGCTGCAAGGCAACTCAAAACCTGCATTCCGTGGTCGTCGTCATCAAAAACATCAACTTCATGGTCTACATAATCGTAAGTTTTTATAATATGGCTCGGAAAAAACAGGCTATCGTAATCGAACGTTACTACAGTATGGCCCTTCAAAAACAGGCTGTCAAACAACTGCATGCGGTCGGCTTTGTAGAAACCTGCATCCAGCACCGCAATCCGAATTCCCTCGCCCGTAAAACCTTTTTTGTGCAATTCATCAATACGAATTTGCTGAATTTGGTCTTTGGAGGAACCATAATAGTTTCCGGCATCGGGTATTTCTTTAACAGGAATCGATTTCTCATTCATTAAACCTGAACTATGGGGTTCATAAACATCCACATTATCCCGAGTCTTATAACCCAGAGACATTACAGATTTCACAAAATCAAAATCTGCCAACCGCTTGAGAGCGCCTGAATCCGGGGAAACCACCAGCGCAGCATTCAGCCAACGGCTGTCAAACTGCACGGAAAAACCCTTTAATCTCAATCCCTCAATGTATTTACCGGAAACGGGTAAATCTTCAGAAGTGATGCCGATACCTGCAGCATATTTTTTTAGAATGGATTGCCGGCTGAGAAAAAGTTCAGGTTGTTTTAGAAACGCTTCGCTACCCGCTTTATCCTTGAAGGATACCCAATAATAATACTCTGTGGTATCCGCAAAGCAGAAGATAGGAAACAAGAAAATAAATATAATAAATTTAATCTGCATAAACCAATTTTTGCGTGCGTTTATATCCGTCCCAGTTGTTGCCCTGCTTAAGCATTTCCGTTTTTTCCCTGTACATCAATCCAATCCCTTTTCCATATACCTCAAGATATTTGTATTTCTCCAGGGCATTATTTATTTCTTTTCCCACCACAGTAAGGGTAGTGTCTGATTTCATAAATTCGCCTTGATACGGCTCATACAAATTTTGATACGATAGCATTACAGGGGGTAAATTATTCCTGCTGTTTAAATTCCACAAAACATCCTCTGCAGGCGGGAAACTTATTTTAAGTAAACGAATATTGTCTTCTATACGCTCATAAAAAGCCTCAGTGGTTTTGGCATAATACATTCTTCTGAATTGCCAGAAATCGAGACTGTCCTTGCGCGTAACAATTTTCATACGGGCAGCAGGTTCGTTCACATTATCAAAAAAAACGGTATCTACAATTTCCATGTATTCAAATGAAAATGTGTCCGGCAAAGGATTGTCACGCCTGAACGCTATAGAATCAACCCTATATATGCAGCGGCTGTTTTTACTAAATTTTATCCAGTCAGAAAGTGATTCATGACCATCTTTGTTCAGGCTGTCTTTTCTACAGCCAAAAACCACCAAAACTGCCAAAACCAAAATTGACAGTCCCCTCATGGATAGTACTTAATTAATTGCCAGGTAAGCTCATATCCATCGGGTTTTAATAAATCCTGAAGGTCCAGATCTCTCTTTATTCGGTAAAGCAAGCCTTGTGATTTCCCGTAAATTTCCCTGGCTTCTTTCACAAAAATGAACGTACTGTCGTATTGTTGTTTCACAAATACTGCCTCCGGGTTTTGGATATAACCATTGTCGAAAGGCTTATCCACCGCGGTATACTGATATTTGATATAGGTATTAAAACTGTCATTCCAGTAGCTGTAGGGGTACCAGACTTTTAAATTTCGTATGGGGAAACTCAACACCATATTGCGCCTGTTTTCTTCTACGCGCTGCACGCCGTATTCACTCACAGAAACTGCAATAAGATCATAGAACTCATAAGAACGGCCGGTATCCTTACTCCTATATTGCTCAAGGCGATACGCCAGTTTTCCTGATTGATCGGTAAAGGTATCTTTTACAAATTCTTTTATCAGATAGTGAAATACCCGGGTGTTATTCTGAAGTCTTGAATAATGTACTGAGTCATAGTAATAAAGCCTTTCAGCACCAATACGCATGGGAAAGTACTCAGGTCCCCTCGATTTATAATCATCTGTTGCTTTTTTGCATGACATGAGCAAACTCATACCCAGCAGCAGCGATATGAGCAGTACACGCATCATTTTTGCGCAAACCGATAGAACAACCAGGCTACCGGCACAAACAAGATATTAAGGGCCCAGACCGAGACCCATGGAGGTAAAACGCCTGTTTGACCCATACTGATAAAATACTTACTGAAAAACAAAAAGAAAATAATAACGAATATACCAATAGCGAGTGAATATCCCAAACCACCCCGTGTTTTACGCCCTGCTACAAAAACTCCAATAGCCACAAGTATAAAAGTGCTGAATGGCGAAGCATATCTCCGGTGCAGTTCGGTTTCCAGCAATTTAATATTTTCGGATCCCCTGACCGTTTCCTTGGCTATAAAACTCCTTAGTTCATTTTGATTCAGACTTTGAACATCATCTATTCTAAAAAAGAAATCCCTGGCATCGAATTGCAGTGCGGTATCCAGAAAAGGCTTGTAGGCAATTTTCTGATTTCCGTTGGGCAAAAACTCTCTCTGCCAAACCATCTCCATGCGCCACTTACCGGTAGCGCGGTTCCAGCGCATGAAGCGGGAAAACAGGTTACTCTTTAACTCCTTGCCCTGGTAGGTCTCAATGTTAATTCCAACAGCTGTGCTGTCGTTGTTGTTGAAATATTCCATATAAAGAATTTCACCCGGACGTATTTGCCTGTAAATGGTAGATTTTGCCTGGCTCCAATAATCGCGCAGATACATATTCTCAAAGCGAACCCTCGCTTTATCCGTTATGGGTATAACCCATGCGTTTAGTAAATAACTGCCAAAGGTGAGCAGTGCGGCAACACCCATATACGGCAATAAAATCCTTTTCAACGACATGCCCCCTGCCAGCATACTTATAAATTCCGAACGGGAAGCCAGACGACTGGTGAAATACAAAACCGAAATGAATATGAAAATAGGACTGAAAGTATTGATTAGGTGAGGGATAAACGCCACATAATAGGTAAAAATAATACGCTGAATAGGTGCCTTATGCTCCAGAAAATCATCCAGTTTTTCGGCAATGTCAAATACTATGATGATAATGGTAAACAGCAGAATGGTTACCACAAATGTGGTAAGGAATTTCTTGGCGATATACTTATCCAGTTCTTTCATTATGTTACCACTTTTTGGTAATTATTGGCAATATTGCTGTTTTCCAGTCAACAAAATCACCATCCAGAATATGTTTTCTTGCATTCCGCATCAGCCACAGATAAAACCGGAGGTTTTGCAGACTTGCCACAACTGCTCCCAGCATTTCATCGGCTACAAACAGGTGGCGGATATACGCTTTAGAATATTCCGGGGTCAGGTTGTCGAGTGGCTCGAAATCGCGCGCCCAGCGCTGGTTGCGGATATTTACAATACCATTGGTTGTGAATATGGTCCCATTTCTTCCGTTGCGGGTGGGCATAACACAATCAAACATATCTATCCCGCGCTCGATGCACTCCAGCAGATTCTCGGGGGTTCCTACACCCATCAGGTAACGGGCCTTATTTTGTGGCAGAATATCTGTAACGAGATTGGTAATCCGGTACATATCTTCATGTGGTTCGCCTACGCTGAGTCCTCCAATGGCATAACCCGGGGCATCGTGATTCAGCACATATTCTGAACTTTGCTTACGCAAATCGTCATAAACACTGCCTTGCACAATAGGCAAAAGAGATTGTTCGTAACCATAACATGGTTTGGTGCCATGAAATTGAGCCATACAGCGATCGAGCCAGCGGTGTGTCATATGCATGCTTTTTTTTGCATAATCATAATCACAGGGATAGGGCGTGCATTCATCAAAAGCCATGATAATATCAGCGCCAATGCTTCGCTGTATATCCATCACATTTTCGGGCGAAAACAAATGGCGGCTGCCGTCTATATGGCTCTGAAATGTGACACCTTCTTCCTTCATTTTGCGGGTACCGCTTAGGCTGTAAACCTGATAGCCGCCCGAATCGGTCAGGATAGCACGTGGCCAGTTGCTAAAGGCATGCAAACCACCTGCCTGCCGCAAAACATCCATTCCCGGTCTCAGGTAAAGGTGGTATGTGTTTCCCAGTATGATATTGGCCTGAATATCATCCAGTAAAAAATCCCTGTGTAATGATTTCACCGTACCGGCGGTACCCACCGGCATAAATACAGGCGTTTCAAAAGTCCCATGATCCGTTTCCACGACTCCTGCCCTGGCTTTACTTGCTGTATCGGTATGTTGGAGCGTAAATTTCAAACTCAGTTTTGCGCCATCAAAGACAGGCTGAAAAGGCGGGGAAAAATACTTTGGATAGAACCACTGTAGTAGCTGTTGGGCACGCGATTGGCTAATCCATTATTAATGCCGTTGCTCATTTTAAGTTCTACACTTAAATCAACAAAATCCAGCTGAAATTCCCATCCGGCGCCGTACTCATAATAGAATGTATTTTTCTTAAGTGCCACCAGGGGTTTATTTACGCCAATAACTACATCTTCATTGCTTTGAAAATCATGGCTCCAGCGTACCCCGCCCAACACATAAAAGCGTTTATTTTTATGCATTGTGCTGCGGTATTTAAGCGTTAAGGGCAAATCAAAGGAAATGGTCTCCATTTTTATATCCGGACCGGGTGTATGCCTCCATTGGTACTTGATATCTCGCTGGTGCAACTGCAACATAGTAAGGGTTTTCAGCTCCCAGTGTTTACCAAATCGGTAAGCCACGGTTCCGCCAAATCCTCCGCCGGCCTGTCCACCTGGAAAAATTCCTGCTATAGAATCCTGACGCTGCCAGTAAACAGGATCCAGGTTCATTTTCATTTTTGCGTATGTTCCGGTAAATGCAATGCCCCAGAAAAAATGTTTTCTGTAAATACGGTTAGGATCAGTTTGTGCCTGTGACTGCAGACAAAACCAACAAAGAGCTATTGCAATTACTTTTCGCATATATACAGCGAACTCACACCAAAGGTAAGGGGTTTTATTAAAACGGATTTTGCACCGCAATCTTTCACAATATCGGCAAATTCTGTGCCTTCCGGGAATGCGGCCACACTTCGGGGTAGATAGCTGTAGGCATTCACACTGGAGCTAACAAGCTTACCTACACCCGGCAACACTTTTTTAAAGTAGAACCAGTACAAGCCGCTGATTAGTTTATTTTTGGGTTTGCTGAACTCCAGAATATATAAATGCCCGCCAGGTTTGGTAACGCGCAACATTTCCTTTAAACCTGCCTGCAAGTTTTCAAAGTTTCGCACACCAAAAGCCACGGTTACAGCATCAAATTCAGCATCTGAAAAGGGTATATTTTCAGAGTCGGCCAGTTGAAGACGAATTTGTTGATTAAGGCCTGCACGCGCAATTTTGTCATCTCCTTTTTTCAACATTCCGGCACTAATATCAATTCCGGTGATGACTGAGCCCTTGATTTTAGACAATTCTATAGCCAGATCTGCCGTGCCGGTTGCTACATCCAGAATACGCTTGTGATTGTTTACCGATAAGGCCTTTCGAACTTTTTTTCTCCAGCCGCGATCGATTCCCAAAGACAATAATCTGTTTAAAAAATCATACCTGCCGGAAATGTCGTCAAACATTTGGGCAACTTGTTGTTTTTTTGAAAGCGCGGATTCCTGATTGGGTTTAACTTGCACAAGCGTGAAAATGAAGGTGCAAATATAAGCATTCCCCAATGGGCCTTCGCGGATGAATCGATATGACAGAAATAAAACAAGCCGATTTTCTGGGCAGCTGGGAACGTCAGGACGGAATGCCCCACAAAGGACTTCCCGAATTTGCTTTCATTGGCCGCAGTAATGTGGGCAAAAGCAGTCTTATTAACATGCTTTGCAACCGCAAAAACATGGCCCGTATTTCATCCAATCCCGGCAAGACCCAAACCCTGAATCTCTATCTTATCGATAAAAAAGTTCAGCTATGTGATCTACCCGGCTATGGCTACGCCAAAGTGAGCAAAACCCAGCGCGAGAAATTTGCCCGAATGATCAGACACTACCTGATGGAGCGTCCTAATCTGATGTGTCTGTTTGTGCTGCTGGATCTTCGAATTCCTCCTCAGGCCATTGATATGGATTTTATCAACGATATCGGTGCCGCGGGAATACCCCTCGCCATTATTTGCACCAAGGCCGACAAACTGGGTAAAGATGCACTACAAAAAAGTGTGGTTGCCATACAGGATGAAATGCTGAAAAGTTGGGAAAACCTACCCCCATTTATGGTAAGTAGCAGCGAAGACAAAACAGGTAAAGAAGAAATATGGAAGTTTATTTTCCATGCCTGCAAATCTTTTAAACCGGTTCCCTGAACTATCTTCGCCCTATGGACTGGCAGTTGTTATCCCACAAGGTTAAAGCAGGCGAAACAGCCTCTATTGCCCGCGCCATAAGCCTGGTAGAAAACAACCATCCGGGCTGCCAAACCTTACTGGAAAGCCTGGAAATGCCCCAGATTCCGGTTATTGGTATCACTGGCCCTCCCGGTGCCGGAAAAAGCAGCATAGTAAATGAATTGGCGGGTTACTGGCTCAACAACAACCTCAAGGTGGCTGTTATTGCCGTAGATCCATCTTCACCGTTTAATTTTGGGGCACTTCTGGGCGACAGGCTCCGCATGGCCGGACATTTTACCAATCCCAACCTGTTTATCCGAAGCTTAAGCAGCCGTGGAAGTCTTGGCGGTTTGTCATCCGGAATATTGGAAACCATAGACATCTTCAAGCATGCAGGTTTTGACCGAATCATCGTAGAAACCGTTGGCGTGGGGCAAAGCGAAGTGGAAATTGCCGGCGTTGCAGATACAACTGTTGTGGTTACCGTTCCGGAAAGCGGTGATGAAGTTCAGGCCTTAAAAAGCGGGGTTATGGAAATTGCGGATGTTTTTGTAGTAAACAAAGCAGACCGTGAGGGAGCTGCACGCTTTGCCGGGCACCTGAGGGAAAGGGCCCGTGAAAACAAGACACATGAAGCACAGGTAATTGAAACCATTGCCACCACCGGCAAAGGTATTGAAGAATTAAGCAAGGCCATTTCCGACCATCACCATAGCATGGCGAATAATGCAAGACGGTTCATTCTTCTGACTGACAAACTGGGCAGGATTATTGCCAAAAGGCGAATGGCTGACTTTGATGCTGAAAAACAAGCTCAAATTCTGCAGCAAATTGCAAACAAACCCGGTTTCAATTTGTATGTATATGCAAATAAATTCAGCCAATAAAAAATGATAGGAATTCTCTGCGGTTCGTCACGAACAAACAGCAATACGGCCAGAGTAGGTAAAGCCATTAAGCGAATTTTAATTGAAAAAGGCCTGGATGCTTCTCAGATTGAGATTCCGAATTTTGAGGATTACGATATTCCTTTCAGTAATGGCGGATCGCTGAAAACCGGACATCTTAGTTCATTCGGTGCATCTGTTCACAAATGCCTGGCTGAAAGTAAACTAATTTTTATCCTTTCACCCGAATACAACTGGTTCCCCACCCCGGAAATCATCAACCTTATAAACCAGATTGGGAAAAAAGATTTCGCTGACTGCTGGGAAGGGAAAATATTTGCTACCTGTGGCATAAGCAGTGGTCGGGGTGGCCGCATACCTGCTATTCAACTGGGTTATATGCTCAATAAACTCATTAGCGTGATGAACTTTAACAGTATCGTTTCTGCCAAGAGTTTTGAAAGTCAGTTTACACCCAAAGCACTGGATCATGATGGAAATAGCCTTGGCAATGCAGAATATGACGCCGGTCTGGAGAACTTTGTTCAATACAACCTAAACCTGATGCGGAAAGCAGACATTCTGCTTAGCGAATCACCTGGAATCCACTGATTCCTGCAGGCGTTTTCAGAAAATACATTCCGGGCTTCAACACTGATACATCCCACTGTATTAGCTGTCCGGTTATAGCCTTGCTAAGTAAGATTTTACCGGAATTATCCCTAATCTCAGCCATCCCTTTGGTATGGTTCGGGAAAACTATATTCAACCGATCAGTTACCGGATTGGGCCATAATTTCACTGGATTGACCACAATTCTGTTCACGGCGGTAAAAGAGTTTTTTGCAAGTACAGTTACCATATTGCTACTGGCCTTCCAGCGACTGTCAAAGTCTCCGTTAGCCCTGTTATAGAAATACTGTCCTGTCTTTAAATCAGAAGTCAATTCAATTTTATAAGTGATAAAACCACTGGCAGAGGCCGGGTTTGATTCCAATGCAGCCAGATTGGCATTGGGAAACTCAACTACGAGAATGTTCCCTTTTTCTGTTCTCACCATGGCATCCGCAGGGTACAGATTGGTTATAACCACGCGGCTCATGGGCAGGTTTGCATCAACTGTATCAAGCATTACAAGCCTTTTCACAAAGCTCTTGCTGGTATTGGTAAAATTAACATGGTACGTTAGTTCACGCACCCTATAGTCAACATCATCACCCTTCAAACTGCTTTTGGTAACAGCTGCGTTACCATTTTCCATAAGTTTAAGCTGAAGTGTATCGGTATTATCTCCTTTAAAGGCGTCAGCAGCCGTGAAGGTTGAGCCAGTTCTCAGGTATACAGGAAAACGATCTGAAATTTGCGCATCAGCCGGAATTTTGAAAGTAAAAGGAATGCTGCGCGATGAACCGGGTTCAAAACGGGTAATACTCCAGATAGCCTCTGTACCTGAATAATTATCGGGTGTGCTATCTGCTGAAAACATGGTCAGACGAGGGTCATGAACCAAATGCAATGTTGGTCCATTGATGACGGTATTGCCCGTATTTTTCAAGGTAATAACGCCTTTTACCTCATCACCCGGTTTTATTGCACCTGAGACAATTACATCGGTTTTTACCTCTACATCATTCACATTCGGGGCCATGTACTGCGATAAATAAACCATGCTGTACTCCCCCTTTTTAACAGCACTGGCAAAGTTTCCCGGACAGGAGTTCACCCAGTGCCGTCCGGCAAAAACCTGAATATTATAATCATCCTCAGGCAGGGCAGCCGCAAACTTTCCTTTGTCATCGGTTACCGCAAACCACATTTTACCCGATTTAATGCTGGTAAATCGAACCGTTTTCATAACCAAAGGCAAATCTGAAGCATCATTCAGGCAATTCTGATTCTTATCATAAAACACCAAACCGGCAATATCACCGGCGTTATTTTCAACTTTACAAATACGCTTAAGCCCTGTGTTTTGCTCAGTAAAATCTCCCCATATAAAAGCCTCTGAACCTCTTTGGCCTAAAGCAAAAGTTCCCAGAATGCGGTTTCCCGTAGTTTTAAATTTCCCATTTTCATAGCCCAGCACTGAACTTCCATTACCATTATAAAGAAATTCTCCGCCTATCAGCAAAGTACTTCCTGAACCCGCAATCGTACTGAAAGCAGCCTTGGTAAAGGTATCCAGTCGCAAAGCTGTACTCCAATTGCCATCAAATTCTCTGATTTCAGGTTTACCTGAATTAAAGCCCAATGCGGCCAGTTTGTCTGCAAATACCGCCAGCTGGTCTACTTTATCGGCAAAAGGGCTCCCTATACCGCCCCAGGTTTGATTGGACCCTGTATAGTAGGCGATATTGCCTGTAAAAGTGCCTGCAAAGTTCTGAAAATCACCCGCAATGTAGAGTCTGTTACCCAATACCTGCAGGGCTTTAATAGCGCCATCAGATCCCTGACTGGTATTGGAGCTTCCTAAGAAACCCCATTGTCCTTTACTGCCATCATAAATGGCTATATTATTGACAATGTTTCCGTTAATTACATCCAAAAACTTACCGGCAACCACCAGCTTGTCATCAAAAACCGTCATGGCAACAATGCCGTCGTTTTTGCTTTTAACAACACTGTTGTCCGTGATCCATTTTTCACCATTCCATTTATACAGATGACTAACAGGGATATCCGTGTCTTTTTTTGCGCCGGAAATATATGCACCCACATACATGGTATCGCGATACAGCACAACACAATTAAAGGTGTATTGTGCATCTATGGTTTTTACAGCATCAGGCTTGTATAAACCCGGGTAATATGACCAATAAGCGCCATTCCATCTTGCTACGATAAAATCTGATGTATCCTGGGTGGTTTCATCACTGAACAAGGCGAGATAATCCTGTCCCGATGCGTAAGCAGCCGCTACTTTGCTGGGCAAACCACTGCCGAGCGGCTGCAGCACCTGTGACTTGGCACCAAGAAATCCCGACATCAATACAAGAAAAGCAACGGCTCTCACAAATGGCAATTTAGCAATACTGAAGGAATTTTTCGTCATCATTTAGTCAATCCTCCATATTAATTGTGTGCCTATACCCACTGCGTGATTTCGTGGGCGAATACTTGCATCGGGAACATAAACCGGAGTGAACATACGTGAACCTCCCAGGGTGGCACCCCACTGAAGTTTTCGGCTTACCCGACGGAACGCCCCTACAGACAGGGATCCTGACATCTGTACTTTCCGGAACCAGTCTGACTGCTGAGAAGCAAGTTGCAATTGCTGATAATCCAGCGTGAAGCCGCTGATACCGCTGATAATACCTGTATTTATGGCAATAGCAGGCTTTACAGACCATTTGGGGGATATCGAAAAATCACCGTTTATACCAAGCGGCAACTCAACTATGGTATTGCGCTGAAAACCATTGTAGGATACGCTACCCGTATTTCCAAAATATCCGATAATGGGATAATTGCCAAATTTATCAGGAGTATTTCCGGGCACAAGGGTAACAGGAACTTCATCTGAAAAACTATAGTAACCAGAACCATAACTGCAATGTGGCAC
>RGEC01000120.1 GCA_009918425.1 Bacteroidota bacterium | reverse complement strand
ATGCAGATTTTGGGAGGACTGGTTAAGCCTTTGTCAGGCAGCGTATTTATAAACGGAATTGATTTACAAAAAGAAAGTGTTCAAAACCGTGCGTCTCTAATCAGCCAGGTTTTTACCCACCCACCCGATATGCCGCTAACTACGGCCAAAGAGGTGGTTTTTAGCAGCAGGCTGCGTTTTGTGTCCGGTTGGCGCGGAAACATCAAAGACCACGAAACCGAGCTGCTGTGCGCTTTGGAAATGTGCGGCATGCAGGATTTTGCCGATCGGCAGTTCAATACCCTCAGCGACGGCGAAAAGCAAAAGGTGATGATTGCCCGGGCGTTGGCCCAAAACACCCCTGTGATACTGATGGATGAGCCCCTTGCCTTTTTGGACTATCCCGGCCGCCGGACCATGCTTGAGCGCATGCAACGATGGTGCGCCGAAACAGGCAAAATCATTGTGTTTAGCAGCCACGATCTGGAACTGGCGCTGCAAAGCGCAGATGCCATGTTGCTGCTGCAGGAAAACCGCCAACACCGCTGGGAATGGAATAAAGAAAATCTGCAAAACACAGACCCTGCGGGATTGTTTAGCGCATGAAAACCCGAAGGCCCTTTCGTTTTAAGCAGTTTGAAGTAGCGCAGTCACCGGGCTGTATGCCGGTCACCACCGATGCCTGCATATTTGGCGCCATGGCGGACATAGGAAATGCCAAGAGCGTGCTGGACATTGGCACCGGCACGGGTTTGCTCTCATTAATGCTGGCGCAACGCTTTGCTGATGCGATTTTTACGGCTATAGACATAGATGCGGAAAGCGTAAAACAGGCCACAGAAAATTTCAAGAATTCACCCTGGCAACAACGTTTACACGCCGAAACAGCCGATTTACGCACTTGGGAACCGGGTGCGCAATTTGATGCGATAGTATGCAACCCGCCCTTTTTTGACAGGCAATTGCCAAGCGAAAGCGACAACAAACGCAGGGCAAGGCACACGGTTACGCTGGACTATAAAACCTTGTCGTATAAAGTAAAATATCTACTAAAACAGGACGGAATCTGTATTTTATTAATTCCCATTTTGCATCTGCATTATTTGCACGAATTAGCACAACTAAATGCTTTGTATATAAAGCACACTATACACATAAAATCATTTGTGGACGCTACACCGCATGTAGTGATATTATACCTCTCTAAAACCCATGCAGCAGGTTTTACAAGCGATTTTATTATCTATGAAAAACCGGGTGTGTATTCTGCAGAAATGAAAGCATTAATGCAGGATTTTTATCTGGCGGGATTTATAAGGTTGTGTGATGTCAGATAGGTGCCTGTGTTTAGGCTTCGCCTGCACACAGCGAGACGGATAATAATCCGTCTTTACGGGCCGTGGCATGTCGTATATGACATATGACAGCACGGTATATGCGGCGTATGGACGGATGCGATATGCCAGGTCAGCCGTATAGAGTGAGACGGATAATGATCCGACTTTACGGCCTGCGGCCCACATCAGTGGTGATGTATCCCAACCCCGAAGGGGTGACATTATACTAGCGCCAAAGGCGCGGTATATCCCGAACCCCGTAGGGGTGGCATAGAAAATTTCAGTTAACCAAAAAATTATTGAAATAAAAAACCGATTCTGCACCCTTCCACCTATAATCCATTCCCCTTGCTTGCCTCAAAAACACGTTCTGTTCTATAGCCTCGTTACACACAGTTAAACCAAACATAGAAAAACCTTTGAAAAAACAACCTAAAATCAGTAATTTTGAAATATAAAACAATCAAATATATCAATCTCTTTTTTATAAATAACAATATCCATAAATATAAAAATTATTGACTATTTAAATAACAAAACAAATTCGAACTCTGCATAACCTTCCAATAAATACCTAATGAACCTTAAATCTATATATCCTATATTATTTTTTGGCATAATAACATCTAACTGTTCCGGCAACAATAACGGAATAAATAAAACCAAAAGCATAGTTGCCACCGGGGATGACTCATCCTCTAAAAAAGTAGTTAAAATTATTGGGGTCGGCGATATGATGCTGGGCACCAATTATCCGAGCGCAGATCTTTTACCGCCAAATGACGGTAAAGATATACTTACGCCTGTTAAAGATATTATTTCCCGCGGAGATGTGTCATTCGGCAACCTGGAAGGCGTGATTTTAACGGGCAGTGGACCTGCTAAAAATTGTTCAAATCCAAAATTCTGTTACACTTTCAAGATGCCCGATCACTATATCAATTATATTAAAGATGCGGGATTTAACTTACTGAGTGTAGCCAACAACCATGTGCAGGATTTTGGCAGTGTGGGTACTGCAAACACCCAGAAAATACTGAAGCAAGCCGATATTCCCCATGCCGGCCTGGAAATATGTCCATATACTACATTTCAGAAAAACGGCCTTACGTATGGATTTGCAGCTTTTGCACCCAATCCGGGAACTGTAAATATTAATGATTACAGCAGGGCCGAAAAAATAATAAAGTACCTTGATTCCTTTTGCGACATTGTAATTGTATCCTTCCACGGTGGTGGTGAAGGTTCATCGAGAAGCCATATTACACGCACCAAAGAAATTTTTTTAGGAGAAAACCGCGGCAATCCCTATGAATTCGCCAGGGTGGTGATTGACGCAGGTGCGGACATCGTATTCGGGCATGGTCCACATGTTACCCGTGCTGTTGATGTATACAAAGACAGATTTATCGCTTACAGTATGGGGAATTTTGCTACCTATGGGATGTTTAATCTGGCAGGAATCAGTGGTATTGCCCCCATTGTTGAATTGGATGTGGATGCAAAAGGAAAATTTCTGAAAGGGAAAATCTATTCTACAAGACAACCCGGACAGGGCGGACCTGTGATGGATGAGAACAATGGCGCATTGAAAGAAATCATCAAATTAACTGCCTCAGATATTCCGGAATGCAAACTTTCTATTACCGATAATGGAGATATTATCCCCGGTAAATAATTCAATTTGCTTGCATCAAATTGGTTAGTAATAAAATTACATAATCATTCCAAGCTGATTTTGTAATACCGACACATCAAGAACCTGCGCAGCATATAAATCACCATCGGCCTGAAAGGAATAGTTCTCTTCAAGCTCTATTCTGCAGGAAACCAACTGTTTAAATTCGACCGGTTTCAGGTGTAAATGTTTTCCGAAATTAACAAGAAATACATATAGTAAACGCTGAACTACGGAATGTTTTTTAATTAAAATCATATCCATTTTACCATCCTTTAAGTCTGCTTTGGGAAACATCCGAAAACCACCACCCGATCGCTTACCATTCCCCATCGTAATCATAAATATTAAGCCCTCATATTTATAATTTTCAGCTGTAATTTTGGCATGCATTGGTTTATAAAAAAACATATGCCTGGCAATGGGCAAAATATATTTTAATGCAGCAAACCTAATCTTACGGGCTTTCCCGGCTACAAATGATTCAAATCCGGTGCCACACACATTGTGGGCATATATGCCGTTAATGCGTAAAATATCATAATAAATAATGGAGTCTGACAATATTTTTTTGGCCAGGTCTGCCACAGATAAGCGCTTAAAACCTGCAGCAAAATCATTGCCGCTGCCGACAGGCAAAATAGAATATGTATGTTTTAAACCCGCATGATTAATCGCCACATGCAAAGTGCCATCGCCACCTGCGACAATAATATGGGTGGGTTGTAAAGAAGTTAATTCTTCCGGATTGCTGATACCTTGTATTTCAATGCCAAAAAATGTGAATTCTGCCTGCCAAGATGCAATCCTGCCTGCGTTGTATCGCCCCGAGTTAGGATTGTAAAAAAAAACAGCTTTGGCAGGCATGCCTCAAAGATGGGGAAATTACATGAGATATACTGTTTATGGCTTTGACAACTTTTTACAAGTTGTCAAAGTTCAGAGCAGCTTCGTGGCGTACCTTTGTACCATGCTCGCCCTCGTAGATTTTTCCTTTGAATTTGCCGGAAGATATTTGTATAAAAACGCCAACTGGCACATCAAACCCGGAGAAAAAATAGGGCTGGTGGGACTGAACGGAACCGGAAAATCCACCCTGTTGCGCCTGATTTCAGGTGATTACGAGCTGAGGGAAGGCAATATGAGTAAACCTTCCAACCTGAAAATTGGATTTCTAAACCAGGATTTGCTGAGCATTGATTACCAGGATCCTCTGCTGGAAGTGGTATTGCAAGGCAGAGCCGATCTGGCTGCACTGGATAAAGAGATAAACCGCCTGCTGGAAGAAATAGAGCGCACCGCAGATGTAAACGCCATACAACGGCTCACCGAACTTCAGGACCAGTTTGGAACACTTGGTGGTTATGACTGGCATGCCGAAGCCGAAAAGCTACTGGAAGGCCTGGGCTTCAAAACCGAAGAACTACAAAAACCGCTGAACCTTTTCTCCGGGGGCTGGCGTATGCGGGCCATGCTGGCCAAATTGCTGCTTATGCAACCCGATTTGCTGCTGCTTGACGAACCCACCAACCACCTGGATTTACCTACCATTGAGTGGATTGAAGATTACCTGAAAACCTATAAAGGCACATTTGTAATTGTGAGCCACGACCGCCTGTTTCTGGACAACACCGTCAATCGAATTGCCGAAGTGGCCCATCAGCAGTTATACCATTACAAAGGCAATTTCAGCGATTACCTTGAACAAAAGGAAGAACGGGATGAAATGCTGCAACGCAGGTTTGATAACCAGCAGGATTACATCCGACAGCAGATGGCATTCATACGCCGCTTCAAAGCCAAGGCCAGCAAAGCCACTGCGGTACAAAGCCGCGTGAAGATGCTGCAAAAGATGGAAAAAATCGAGCTGAAAGATGATGAAAAGCGCGAAATGAATATCCGCTTCAACATCCGGACCACGCCGGGAAAAACCATTTGCACCCTCAAGGATGTAAGCAAAAGCTACGATGATACGGAAATCATCCGCAGTGCCAATGCCCAGGTGCTGAGAGGCGACAAAATCGCCCTGATTGGTGCTAATGGAAAAGGGAAAAGCACATTGCTTCGTATCATCTTCGGATCGGAGCCCCACGGTGGTGTAGTGGAACCCGGATGGAATGTAGAAACCTCCTTCTTCGCACAGCACCAACTGGAAGCGCTAAACCTGCAGCGGGATTTGTTAAACGAACTTGGCACCGTAGACGCCGAATATACAGAAGCCGAACTACGAACCGTGCTGGGCTGTTTTCTATTTACGGGTGATGAAGTTTTTAAGAAAATAAAAGTGCTGTCGGGCGGTGAAAAAAGCCGGGTAGCATTGGCCAAAACATTGCTCACCAGAGCCAATTTGCTGTTGCTGGACGAACCTACTAACCACCTGGATATGTTCAGCACCTCGGTGCTGGCAGATGCCATATCTCAATACAAGGGCACCTGTGTAATCGTGAGCCACGACAGAACATTCGTGAGCAATGTAGCCAATAAGATATGGTGGATAGAAAACGGTATTCTGCGAGAATATCCCGGAACCTATGATGAATGGAATGAATGGATGCAGCGCCGTGGACCGGAAACCTATTTACAGGAAACGGAAATTAATAAAAATAAACCTGTAGTATCCAAAGATACTACAGACAATAATTCTGAACCTAAAAAACCGGGTAAAAACCGCATTCTACAACTGGAACAGGAGATGGCCGACCTGGAACAGCAAATGGAAGCCGTACGTACTGAAAAAGCATTACATGAAAAACGGCTTACGGATGAAGATGTTGCAACTGATTTTGAAAAAATAAATACATATACCCAGGCCTACCAGAAAGCAGAAACCCGGCTGAAAGAACTGCAAACTGCCTATGATGCCGTAATGGAGCAATGGATAGCAGGAACGGAATAAACAATCATAGCGTTTACAAGTAAATATACGAAATTTTCCTCACATTTCCAAATCAGGGATTAGTGATTAAGGTATGTGTTTGAACAATATTTGCGTTTTTATTATGGGCAATAAATAATTAAATAGTCCTAATAATTGCGTGTTTATCAAATATTAAAAAGTACGGTTAATATTGACAACTCCTTTTTTGGTGATAATAAAAAACTCCGTAGTGTCTAGGGTTTTGTAATTGAATTTGTTTTTATTGATGCAGTAATCCGGATATCCTGGAGCAAATTGCCATTTCCAGATATCCCGCATGGAGTCACAGAGGGTCACTCCGCCCCATAAATCCATGTGATAACGAATGGAGTATTTCCCTTCATTTAAAGGCATATTATAGATATTTATTTGTCTTGCTCTTTCCGTAAAAACAACGTTATCATGACTATCTTTTATCGTAATATTAGGCTCCCAAAAGGCCCATAAATCTGAGGTTTTATTTAAACAACCACACGCAGTATCAATCACACAAGGATAGTATTTAACATTAAATGTTATATTGGCACTTAAACTCCCCCAATTTTTATTATTATTTTTTTCGCATGAAACAAAAAGCAAAATTATAAATGGAACAAACAGTCTCATATTAAGAGTTAACATACTAATTTTTATTTTATTCGATAGGTAAATGTATACTCAAAACCCTTATGTTGTTTTGGAATTACACTGAAAGAAATACGATAACCACAGCGTCTTTCTTTTTTTGAAATCAGCAGATTTGAAATACCCCATTGAAAATAGAGTCTTGAAAATTTTCGCTGTCTTAAATCCGGAAATGTCGTTCGATGGTTATAGAGAATGGTATTACTATAAAGTCCCAAAATATTATAGTATGATTCTTCGGAGGTTATTTGGGAGCTGTACTGAACAGCACCTATAAACTGCCATCCTGTGCGGAAAGATAATCCCAGATTTTTTGATCGGTTTGACCTTAAAAACGGTTTAGCCTGAATACCAAACTGCGGATTAATGACAAATTTTCCGGTTAAATCGATGAA
>RGEC01000119.1 GCA_009918425.1 Bacteroidota bacterium | reverse complement strand
CACCCAATCTCCGTCGAATTCTATCTTGACTCCATCAATGGTATTTATAGGATGTTTTTTATATTTCTGTTTCAGTGCCTCCAGCACAGCATCTACATCCATTCCCGGCTGTAATTCTGCCTTGTTTTTGCTGATAACATAAGATGGATAGGAGGCGCGTAAAGCACCCGCTTTTAATCCGCTTTTTGCCAAATGCGTTAAAATAAGTGCTATTCCTACCAACGCATCACGGCCATAGTGCAGTTCCGGATAAATAATCCCACCATTGCCTTCACCACCGATCACAGCGCCGGTTTCCTTCATTTTTTGAACCACATTAACCTCCCCAACCGCACTGGCACTGTAGGTTTGTCCGGCTTTTTCAGTCACTTCCTTCAACGCTCTAGTGCTGCTGAGGTTACTCACTGTGGGACCGGGTGTGTTCTTTAAGATATAATCAGCAACTGCAACCAGGGTATATTCTTCACCAAACATCTCGCCATCCTCACGAACCAAAGCAAGCCTGTCAACATCAGGATCAACCACAATACCCAAATGGCATTTTTTGCTTTTCACCAAAGAGGAGATTTCACCCAGATGTTCGGGCAATGGCTCAGGATTGTGTGCAAAACGGCCTGTAGGTTCACAGTTAAGCTCCAGAATTTCTTCCACGCCCAATGCTTTCAGAAGTCTTGGGACAGCAATACCACCAACACTGTTAACGGCATCAACCGCAATTTTAAAATTCTTTTCGCTTATGGCTTCTGCATCCACTAAAGGCAAAGAAAGAATCATCTCAATGTGCCTATCCAGAAAATCCATCTGGGTAGTTTTTCCTAGCTCATCTACTCCTGCAAATGAAAAATCATTGTTTTCTGCGAGTGATAGTACCTCTTTGCCATCATCGTCGCTGATAAATTCACCACGGGCGTTGAGCAACTTCAAAGCATTCCACTGCTTGGGATTGTGGCTTGCCGTAATAATAATACCACCTGATGCCTGCAATTCTGTAACTGCCACCTCTACGGTAGGGGTTGTTGCCATGCCCAGATCAATGACATCTATGCCCAAACCTACGAGTGTATTGCTGATAAGGCCGTGTACCATGGGGCCGCTCAAACGCGCATCCCTTCCGATTACGACTTTATTACCTTCATCTTTACCAAGAATCCATGTACCGAAGGCTGAAGCAAATTTTACAATATCAATGGGTGTGAGATTTTGTTCCGGAATACCACCAATGGTGCCACGAATGCCGGAGATAGACTTTATAAGGGTCATAAACGAGGGCTGCAAAATTAACGGATTTGAACTGCAGTTGTATACTTTCAGAAATCCTTTGCCATAGATTTCCTTATCTGAAAATATTTTATTATCATTTTTTGATTATTTATACTTTATTTGCTATTAAATAGTTATTACACATTATGTCACCTCATATTAGTTATATTGTTCTAGGAAGAATTCTAAAATCAGAGAAAATTACGGGGATAGCAGGTCGCATACTGGCTGAAAGTATCCTTTCCGTTAACAAGCGAATTAAAAAAAGGAATCTGTTGCCATTCAAACTCACTTATGGTAGTGAGGTGAGCGGATTGTTTCACACTTCAGCTGACGCCATCTGTGCCATGATTTTTCTGGAAGAAGAACTTATACAAAAAGGGCTGGGCCCTGTTATGCACTGGAGTATCTGCAGCGGTGCTTTTCCAACAATCAAAGATGAAAACAAAAATCCGATCATTGGCGGCAAAGAACTCCCAAGGCTGAGGGAGGCGCTTCAGAAAGAAAAATTAAAAAATCGTTTCTTTATAAAAACAGGAGACCGTGTAGATGATTTCTATCTGCTACATGGATTATGCCTTTGGGATTTTGTAATCAACAACTGGAACATCAAGCGTGATAAAGAAATTCTGACTTTGTATCTGGATGGCTATGATTACAAATTCGCCGCTGAAGCACTCAACATTGCACGCCCTCAGACATGGCGCAAATACCGCAGCCTTCAGATGCAGGAATATTTCAGCATAAGAGAAATATTACTTTCAGGCAGGCTGCTTACAGAAAACGCAGTCAGTACTGATATATCATTGCAAATCAGCAAACCTTAATACCTTTGCAGCATGCACAAACAGCTCATAGAATGTGTTCCCAATTTTAGTGAAGGCCGTGATGCCGGTATTATAAAACAGATTACCGATGAAATTGAATCTGTAGATGGTGTGCGCCTTTTGGATGTAGATCCCGGAAAGGCGACCAACCGCACGGTAGTAACATTTGTAGGCGAACCTGAAAATGTGATTGAAGCAGCATTTCGCAGTATGCGCAAAGCAGCACAACTGATAGATATGAGCAAACACAAAGGTGAACACCCGCGCATGGGTGCTACCGATGTTTGTCCACTAATTCCAATTCAGGGCATTTCCATGGAAGAAACCGCTGCCTGGGCGGTAAAGCTGGCCAAGCGGGTTGGTGAAGAGCTGCAGATCCCCACTTATCTTTATGAATATGCTCAGCAGGATAAGAAACGCAGTAACTTAAGCATCATCCGAGCCGGAGAATACGAAGGATTTTTTGATAAAATAAAACAACCGGAGTGGAAACCAGACTTTGGCCCGGCTACCTTTAATGCAACCGCCGGTGGCACGGTTATTGGCGCCAGAGATTTTTTGATTGCATATAATGTAAACCTAAACACCAAAAGCACCCGAATTGCCAACCGAATTGCATTTGATGTGCGAGAAGCCGGACGTGTAGTAAGAGAAGGCAACCCTTATTCCGGAAAAATTAAAACCGATGAAAATGGAGAACCCGTAAGAATTCCGGGCAAACTAAAATATGTAAAAGCCATTGGCTGGTACATTGAAGAGTACCGGATGGCACAAATTAGCATTAATCTTACAAATTGCCGCGAAACACCGCTGCATCAAGTATTTGAGGAATGCAGAAAAAGTGCCGACGAACGAGGCGCACGCGTAACCGGAAGTGAACTTGTGGGGCTTATCCCTCTGCAGCCCATGCTGGCGGCCGGAAAGTATTTTCTGGAAAAACAGGGTTTAAGCACAGGAGTAAGCGAAGAAGAACTTATCTGGTCAGCCGTAAAAAGCATGGGACTGGATGAGCTGGGCCCCTTCGATCCGCAAAAGAAAATCATTGAATACCTACTTAAGGATGAACTGGATGAAAAACTAATTTCCATGTCAGTTAAGTCTTTTGCCAATGAAACTGCTGCTGATAGTCCCGCACCCGGGGGCGGTTCGGTAGCCGCTGCTGTGGGCGCGTTCGGTGTTGCGCTGGGTACCATGGTAGCCAACCTTTCAGCTTCCAAACGAGGCTGGGAAGAGAGAACTTCTGAGTTTAGTCCATGGGCAGTAAAAGGTCAACAACTTAAAGACAAGCTGCTGGCACTCGTGGATGAGGATACCCGCGCATTTAATGCGATTATGACGGCATTTGGATTGCCCAAAGAAACCGAAGAGCAAAAGTCTGCCAGAAAAACGGCCATACAAAGTGCGAGCAAATATGCAACAGAAGTTCCTTTTAAAACCTTAGAAACCGCTGTGGAAGCCATCCCTCTGGTTCAGGAAATGGTAAAAAAAGGGAATCCCAATTCGCTAAGTGATGCAGGTGTAGGCGCAGCTTGTCTCCTTACCGCTATGCAAGGGGCATGGATGAATGTTTTGATTAATGCACAGGGACTGGAAGACAAAGTATGGGGAGCAGCCATTAGAGCGAAGGCTGAGATACTTATGACGAATGGACGCAGTGCCTGCAATGCCATAATATCGGAAGTTGAAAACCGCCTGAAAGGATGATATACAAGCATTCACGATGCTTAAACAAATAATATTCAAATTTCAGTTACTATTAATTACTGCAGTGTGTGGCATTAATACTGGCACATCTCAGTTTGCCCCTGCTGCAGGTAAACCAGGCAGTACAGCCCTTAAATATGATAGTATTTGTTTTGTAGACTGGGCAACAGGTTGTGAAGTAACCCGCGGATTGAGGGATATTTCTCAACCGGACAGTGGTTTTGCGGATGCGGGAACACCACAATCTGCACTGGGACCCGCTTTACAAAACGGCATTCTGAGCTTTGGCGACGGTGGAATAGCCACACTCACATTCGACGCACCCATTACCAATGGACCCGGGTGGGACTTTGCCATTTTTGAAAACAGCTTTCTGGATACTTTTCTTGAACTCGCGTTCGTGGAAGTTAGCAGTGACGGCAAATATTTTGTCCGATTTCCGGCGGTTAGCCTTACCGATACCATAAAACAAACCGGGGCATTTGGGTATACGTTTCCTGAAAAGATACACAATCTGGCAGGGAAATACCGTGCAGGATTCGGTTCTCCCTTTGATTTGGAAGATTTGAAGGATTCTGCCGGTATAGATATTTCAAACATAACGCATGTGAGGATACGAGATGTTGTTGGTAGTCTTACCCCAAAATTTGCCACACGCGATTCAAAAGGGAATAAAATAAATGACCCATGGCCTACTCCTTTCCCTTCGGGCGGTTTTGACCTGGATGCGGTGGGTGTTATTCACACGAAACTGTCTATTCAAAAAAACACAAAAAATTATATTTCGTCTATAAAAATAGGGCCTAATCCTTTGTACGCATATGAATTAAATGTTTATTCAAAAGGACAAGGAAACCTTTCACTGTATGATATTTCAGGCGTCAAAATCGTATCATGGAAAATACATATTGGCGAAAACACCCTTAAAATCAGCCAACATACGGGTATGTATGTAGTTGTATTTACCAATAACGAAGAGACAAGTAGACACATTATAGAAATAATACGATAATGCCGGATTTTAAGAACTATTACATCATCCCTGCGCCACCGGAAGAAGTATATATGGCCCTTACCTATGCCCCAAGTCTTTCGCTTTGGGCAGGAGAAAATATTGAAATGCGAACTGAACCCGAAACACCATTCAGCATTTTTGATGGAGGTATCACCGGTAAAAATATTCTATTTGAACCCAACCATAAAATTGTGCAACACTGGGATTTTGGTGATTCAGATAGCCCCAGTGAAGTAACAATAAAACTGCATCCGCACAAAAAAGGCTGTAGTGTGGAAGTGAGGCATACCAACATACCCGAGGAAGCCTGGGATGATATTACTACAGGCTGGGATGACACCTATATGGCATCGCTGTTGGATTTTTTTGAGTAATTAATGGCTCAACCAAGGCAGTTGCTTTATTGGCACAAAAGACTGTGCTGCCTTGCCTTTAAATTTCATTTCAAAAGACCCACCATTTCTACCGTCCGTAAAAAGGGCCCGTAAACATGATTTGTTAACACTACAAATCCTTTATCTTCATCCAGACAGCGCCAAAAATAAGTTCTGAAACCTTTCCACCAACCGTTGTGAAAAACCCACTTTTGCCCATTTATAAACTTCACACGCCATCCCAGCGCATATGAGGCTCCATCCGCAGAAACCTGCACCTGTGGTGTCCACATCAAATCTTTACTGCTTTGATTTAACAAGTAATTTCCTCTTAAGGCACGGTCTAAAAAAAACATCTCCACCCCGTTTGAATAAACACCTTTATCTCCGGTAGTGCCATTTTGCGGATTATCTGAGAAAACCCTCTTTTTATCATAACCTTGAACCGGGTAGTTAAACAAAGGCACAGAATCGTGATTACAAATATGCGTAAATCTCATACCGCTGGGTTCAAAAATATTTTTTCTGGCATACTGCCTAAAATCCATACCCGTTAGACGTTCTACTATATAAGCCAAAAGTGCATAATTGGTATTGCAATATGAATAGGCAGTTCCTGGTTCAGCGAAATCTCTTTCACTTTGTTGATTAATTTGAACAACAATATCAGCATTTTTAAGATGTGCTGACTGATTTGGCCCATATGTTTTGAAATAAAAATAATCTGGCAGGCCACTCATGTGGCACATCAAATTGCGAATGGTAAGATTGCGCCTGCTGAGTTCGGGTATATACCAGTGAACACTATCATCAATCAATAAAAGCCCATCCTGCTGCAGCATCATAATTGCTACTCCGGTTATTGTTTTACTAACTGAAGCCAGTTGGAACAGATCATCATTAATGAGTGTATCCGGTTTGCCAAAATTGGCATAGCCAAGGGCTCCCTGTGTGATACTGTCATTGCGAAAAAAGAAATACGTTCCGTTGAAAATCCCTGATTTATGATGCCCTTTAAAAAACGATGCTATTTTATATTCGGTACTATCCGAGAAATGCCTGTATCTGGACAAATCATAATATTTGGAAGGAATCGGGCCGGGCCCGGGCATGGCAAATGCCGTAATTGCAGTAAAAACCCACAAAAACCGAATCCACCACGAAAATGACATATCACAAAATTAAATCAGAATAAATACTATCCCGTTACATTTTTCACACACACAAATCGTTTGGCCTGAAAATTAGAAAACGTCAGGGCACCCCTAAATATTTGTGTGTTTGAAGGGAAATTTTCCAGCGGGGATTTAATTTTACATAATCCACTATCAATGGAATAACATGTTCGCGTTTATCCCATTCAGGCTGTAGCAGACAAACACATTCTTCATTCACCTTGTCTATCCACATTTCAGCCCACTCAAAATCACTTTTGTTAAATACTACAATCTTTAACTCACCCGCATTTTTCAATTCTTCTTCCAATGGAAATTTAAATTTTTTGGGTGAGATACAAACCCAGTCAAAGTGCCCGCGAACCGGATGTGCCGCAGAAGTTTCAATATGCACCCGCAGTCCTTTTTCCCTTAGAGCTGCACTCAATTCAGTCAGATCATACATAGCAGGTTCGCCACCTGTTATCACACAGCATAATGCTCCGGAAGCGGCGGCAGCATCTGCAAGCTCAGAAACCTGCAAAACCGGGTGCGCACCAGCATCCCATGATTCTTTAACATCACACCAAACGCAGC
>RGEC01000118.1 GCA_009918425.1 Bacteroidota bacterium | reverse complement strand
GGGCGAAGCTACACCGAGGCCGAAGAGCTAATCAGCGTGATGGAAACCACCACAGGCCGCATCCGTATTGACGGTATGGACCGAAACGGAAACCGCAGCTCTTACAGCTTTTTCAGTAACTGATGCGGATTGATTCATAGGCTGTAACTTTGCCTTATGGCTTTACCCAGCATTCCCGGTCTAAAACACACCGATTCGGGCAACTTTTTTCTCATCGCCGGTCCCTGTGCCATTGAAGGCAGAGACATGGCTTTTCAGATTGCCGAAAAACTGGTTTCGCTTTCCAATCAGTATCAGATTCCCCTTGTATTTAAAGGATCGTACCGCAAGGCCAATCGTTCGCGCATAGATTCTTTTACCGGTATTGGAGATATCCCCGCCCTGGAAATTCTGGGCGAGGTAGGTCGCACATTCGGTATTCCTACCGTTACGGATATCCACGAATCTCATGAAGCGGAGATGGCCGCCGCCTATGTAGATGTACTGCAGATACCTGCCTTTTTATTCCGTCAAACAGAATTGCTGGTAGCGGCGGCAAGAACAGGGAAGTGTATCAACATTAAAAAGGGGCAGTTTGCTGCTGCAGGCGCCATGAAACACGCCTTACAGAAATGTATTGACAGCGGCAACAGCAATGTAATTTTTACTGACCGCGGAAACTCTTTCGGCTACACCGATCTTGTGGTGGATTTTCGCAATATACCTGAAATGGCTGCCATGGGTGTACCGGTGGTAATGGATGTTACACATAGTCTGCAACAGCCCAATCAGGAGAGTGGTGTGACAGGTGGTAAGCCCCAGCTGATAGAAACGATAGCTAAGGCTGCCATTGCCGTGGGTGCTGATGGTCTGTTCATCGAAACCCATCCCAATCCTTCTGTGGCCAAAAGTGATGGCGCCAATATGCTTGCCCTCGACAAGCTAGAGCCCATGCTGCAAAAGCTTTTGAGAATCAGGAAGGCTATTTTGTAAACAGTGATAAAAAAAGAAGGCCACACAAGCGGCCTTCTTTTTTTACAAATCAATTTTCTTTTCTGTTTATTTTGTAGGTGCCTCTTTTGGCTTTTTCGGCAGTTTTTTAGGAATCAATACCAGTTCAGTTTCGGTCTTGTAAGATTCAGTTTTGAATGCCTTGAAGAAATTCTTACCCAAGGTAGGTTGTTCTACTTTATCGCTGATGGTAAATTGAACTTTTTCAACTACGAAATTACCAATGGTAATCATCGGAACCTCAAACTTGTTGCTGGGCAGTTTAACGTCTCCGGCTTTGATTTTTTCCCCTTCCAGGAACATGCCTTTATTGATGAGTTTTGATTTCATCCATTGTGCAGCTACTTCCGCAGGGACAGCGGTGAATTTTCCTGCAAGGTCGAATGCAAACTGAACGCTTTCTGTTTCCTGCACCATTGCAGATACCATATTGCTATTTCCTTGCTTAAAGATTCGAACTTTCACGGCATTGGTTTCGTCTATGACAGGTTTAGCAGGCGTGTTTGGCTTGTTGCCGCCAACATTATCCGCACCCGGGCCGTTGGTGTTGTTTCCATCTATTTTGGAATCTACTTTCACACGAGATGAGAGTCCTTCGCGGGAGAACAGAACCGTGGTACGGCGGTTCTGCTGATGTTGGTATTCATCACAAAGCACATAGTATTTGCCTGCCTGCACCTTGATCTCCTGAGGCAGGTAGTCCTGGTACTCCATTTTAATAACATTGCCCCGTTCGTCTTTTGTGATGACCGCTTTACGGGTTTTTTTACGCGCACCGGTTGAGTCTACGAAATCATAATAAGGCGTCATGCCGCTTACCTCGGAACCTTCACACTTACAGTCATTGGTGAGTTTGGTTTCACCATAACCTTTGGCAGTAATACGTTTGGGGTCAACTTTGTGAACACGCACAAGATAAGATACTGCGCTGTCTGCACGACGACCAGCAAGTCTTTCGTTATATTCTTTGCTTGCGCGGCAATCGGTATGAGAACCCAGTTCTACGTTGAGTTTGGGATATTTAGTCAGTACGTTTCTTGCGAAAGTATCCAGTACGCGGGCGGCATCGGGACGGATACGGGCCGAATCCAGATCATAGAAAATGGGAAGTGTAATGATCTCATCCAGTGGGTTTTTTAGACAGAAATCCTGAATTAGTTCGGTAGTGAACTTAATTCCTTTGGTGGTACGGCCCACAGGGGCACCGTCGAAATAGTATTCTTCAGGATATTTTGCCTGTAAAGTATAGTTATAGTTGGCTTTAAGGGTTTGGAAATATCCACCCATAGCATCGGCTTTCAAAACATGCTTAACCGTATCCTTATCATTGGTGATGTAAACGGTGGCATTGGGAAGCACCTTTTTGGTGTTACAGTCGGTAACCACACCGCGAATGGTGATAACCAGGGGTTTTACAGTGAAATGATAGATATCGTCATTGTTTTTACGATCGCCGCGGTTACTGGTAAAATAACCCTCTTCTTTGTTGTCTTTGTAATTGTTTACGAATGTGATACCAAAATCGTCTCCACCACTGTTGAGAGGCTCACGAAGGTTTTCTACTTCTTTCCAAACCGAAACTTCATCTGAAGGAATAGCAGTGAATATGTCGAGTCCTCCGAGACCTGGCAATCCGTCTGAAGACCAGTAAAGTTGATTGTTGTGATCATTGATGTACGGGAAATACTCGTTCCCGGGCGTATTGATCATAGGACCCAGATTTACGGGTTCACCCCATGACTTGGAACGTTTGCTGTAATTTACTACCCATATATCAAATCCGCCGTAGCCACCGTTTCGGTCGCTGGAGAAGTACATTTTGGTTCCGTCGGGAGACAACGCAGGGTGCCCATAGCTGTGTGCGGTATCAGCTTTACAGAAGTCCAGCGGATCGCCCATTTCCCAGTCTTGCCCTACTTTTTTCATTTGGTAAATAGCACATTTTTCGGCTTTGCCATCGTAGCCGCCACACTGGGTCATGTACATGCTGGCGTAGCGGGAATCGAACGTGATACCACCCTCGTTGTATCGGGTGCTGGATTTTTCAACAAAAACGGGAGTTCCCCATTTTTCTTTGTTCTTTTTTCCGGATCTTTCTATATACCATATATCACTCCAGAAATTCATGGTTCCGGCATATATGCGTTTGCTTTTACCGCCTTCGCGGTCAGAAGAGAAAAACAGAATATTGTCTTTTTTGCTCGCAATCATTGGTGCCCAGTCGTTTTCTTTGGTATTGGCAGGTTTGAAGTTTTCTACCACAAAAAGAGAACTGTCCGGGGTCCAGCGCAAGGCGAGTTCCGCACCGGCTTTTTTGTTAATGGCTATGCTGTCACCGGGAACTTCCTGCAAATAAGTCGTGTAGGCTTCGGAAGCTTCACGGTACTTTTCCATTTTCTTCAGCATGTTGGCACGCATTAGCAATGCTCGTGTGTTCTTGGGGTCAGTTTTCAGGACTTTTTCGTAAAGACGGTTGGCCTTTTCGTAGTTGTTGTTCATCCTGTATGCTTCCGCAGCATAGAAAACTGCATCTTTTTTCTGGTTTTTGTCTTTGGCTTTTTTGGAAACGGCCTCAAACATTTCGGCCGCCTGACCGTAATATCCCTGTCCGTAAAGCTTCATAGCTTCCTTGTAGCTTGCGCCTCCGCAACCCGACAGTATTAGGCCTAAGGCCAATCCGGTAGTAAGTATCCAACCAAATGTGGTGTAGTTTTTAAGTTTGAAAGGGTTGTAAACCTTGTTCTTTTGGAACCTCATCATGCCTTTTTGTGCTAAATAAAACGCTAAATAATGCAATATCTCTCAAACTTAAAAAGAATTGAGAAGAAAATAGCAAAAAAATATTGCCTGACTGAGCTTTTTGGTGTTGTTAGTGTTGAATGGTCAACACTCTTGACACAAACTGATCAGCTGTGCCATACCTAACAACGTAAATGCCATTTGGAATAGCATAAGTATTGATAATAAATGAATTGCCTTCTCGATGGCATTGAGATACAGATACTTTTTCGCCCAAAAGTGTAAAGATTTCCGGATGCTGTTGCGTGTTGGTTATGGTTCCTTCAACGGTCACTCTAACCTGGCTGTTGGCAGGGTTGGGCGCAATGCCCATACGGATATCACCTGATTTTGCGGGCAGAACTGCCAGCAGAAACAACGCGAAAAAAATGTATTTGAAGGGCTTCATACTTGTAAAGTTACAAAGTATATGCCACATTTACAAGCCCAGGGTCTGTTTTATAATTTTTTTCTGATCTGCTGAATACCCACCGGTTTCCAGAGTACTCTTCAATATTTTCTGAAAAGCAGTCTGCTGTTTGAAATACTGAAGCACATCTTTTGCAGGTCCTGCGAGTCTGGAATTAAAGTTTAAGATACAAGTGTACAGATTTTTTACGACAGCATCGTTGCACATATTCAGCCTCTGAAGTGCCTGCATGGCCAGCACGCGGGTTCTGAATTCGTATTTGTCGCTGCAGTAATCTGTAAGCATCATGATGGCATTGCCTTTCATGTCGGGGAATACTTCGGTGCTTAATTCCAGGTATCGGATTTTTAGGTTATGGGTGTAGCCATCCAAGCCTGCTATGGCTTGCAGATACTGGGTTCTCTTACTTTCTTCGGGTACAGCATCCCAAAGTTTCAGCAGTGCTGATTCGATGATGAAATAGCTGCTGTCTTTGAGCGCCGATTCGAAAATGGGTAGTGTATTTTCGTTAATCGGCAAAGTTTCAATAACTGCTCTTCGGACCTCCGTTTGTCTAATGCTCATTGCCTGATTGGCAAAGCTGATATCCTGGTTATTTTGCAGCCACTGTCTGCTTATTTCAGCGCGGATGGCTTTGTGGGTTTCTTTGGCAAATGCGGTTTTCAGGGCATCTTTTTTCTTTTCAAAAGGCACTTTTGACAGTGCTATCAGGGCATCATATCGGTCCAGCATGTCGCGGGCCCCAAGGAATTGCTGCACGCATTCTTCTGCACTTTTTTCAAAAGTGACTTTTTTCAGGATATGGCTGCCTTCGTCAAACAGGGTAAAGGCAATGGTTTTGTTGCCGGGGTTGGGCACCAAAACTTTCTGAAATGCTTTGTCAACTGTAGCCGTAAGGCGTGAAACGCTGCCATCGGTGTAATATACCGCAAAATCAACAGGCATGCGGAAAGTGCCCACGGTGGGTTCCATTTTGTGGATTTGCTCTACGGTAAATTCGGTGCCTGCAGGAACAGATTGCCTAGATACCTTGTAGTGTGGTTCGCCACCGCGGTAAATCCATTGGTCAAAGAACCAGTCCATATTCATACCGGTAGCGTCCAGCATGGCTTTTTCGAGGTCTACAGTCATTACGCCGTCAAATGCATGGCGGTCCAGGTACAGTTTAATGCCACGGCGGAAATTATCACGGCCCATTACGTGTTGCAGCATGTGCAGTACCGATGCGCCTTTGGGGTAATGTCTGGCACTTCCGGCTTCGCTGTTGCGCACGGGCAGGCTGTTTTTTTCACCGGCAGCTATAGCGCCGTTCATGTTGCCTCGGAAATACCAGGCTGTTTCATCAGGTCCATAAACCGAACCCACAAAAAGACCGGGATAGTAGGTAGCAAAACTTTCCTGCAACCAGTGATCTGCATCATTTCTGGCAGTGATAAGGTCGCCAAACCACTGGTGGGTTGCTTCGTGTGCATTGGTGGTAATGTAGTTGCGGTCGAGGAATGTGCGGCTATCAACCCATGAGAAATCTCCCAAGGTGGTGGCTCCGGTATTTTCCATGGCGCCGAACATAAAGTCTTGTATTATTACCTGGCTGTAGCTGCCCCAGGGGTATTTTACTCCGGTTTCATCTTCCAGAAATTCAATGATGCGTTCGCTGTATAAGCTTGTAGGCTCAAGCCTTTCGGGGTGTTCGGGGTAGTACCAGAACTGTATGGGTGTGCCGCGTTTTGTGGTAGTTTTTTTGATGGCATATTTATCAATGGCCAGCATAAGCAGATATCCGGCATGACGGTTATTGATTTTATAGTTCCAGGTGCGGGTTTTTTTGTCTTTGTTTTCTTTGTTGGAAAGCAGCTGACCGTTGGAGAGTACGTTGTATTCTTTGTCAAACACAACCTGCACCTCGGTAATAAATTTATCGCCGCGGTCGTCAATCATGGGAATCCAGTGGCGGTTGTCTATGCCTTGTCCCTGGGTCCATATTTGTCTGCGGGTCATGTGCACAGGATCTTCTATTTCAGGCACATTCCAGCCGATAAAGTAGATGCCTTTTTTGGGTTTGGCGGTGTATTTTATTTTTAGGATGTGCTGCGCATTGTAGGCCTGTTTGAGGTTGGTATTACAAATCAGACCGGCGGCGTTGTAACGAAAGCTGATGGATTTGCCGTTTAGCCATACGCTATCGGCGGTTATGCCGGGGGCATCCAGAAAAATGGTGTCAATATTATCCTGCAGGCAGCGAAACTGGTGAGTAACGTTACCCAATACGGTTCCTTGTGCAGGCTGAAAGGAAACATTGAGTTTCATGTGGAGGATGTCCACATTGCGGTTGCGTTCATGTCTTCCGGGATCGGCGTGGTAGCAGAGAAGGTCGTTGTGCTGAGCGGTTGCAATGCCTGAAAGCGAAATGGCGAAAATGCCTGCGATGATTTTTTTCATGAATGGGTCACGAAAATAGGCAAAATCTGTCAAAGCAATTATGAGCCGGCTTGATTGCGGTCGGATAACATGATGAACAGAACAATGAGAAAGGGTGCGAGCATATGAATACAAATATACGAAAAAAATAGGTGATGTAGCTGTCTGAAGTCGGGAGACTGCGGGTAGTGGGTCGGCGGATGTCATGCTTCGACAAGCTCAGCATGACATCCGCCGTTCAGTGACATCCGCCGCTCAAAGGCCTTGACATCCTGAGCCTGTCGAAGGGGACAAGGCCTATACAAGCTCCGTTGACTCAAAAACACTAAGACGGGACCCCTTAGCTTATAAAATAAAAAAAGCCCCTAAAAACGGGGCTTT
>RGEC01000117.1 GCA_009918425.1 Bacteroidota bacterium | reverse complement strand
CGCAAAGGTAAGGGATCGAAAGGAGAACGGAAAGAAAATTAAAGCGTTGTTGATCAATCCACTAGATAACCGTTCCGGCTAAATTAACCGTATAGGCCCTTACCGGGGCACCAAAGAATTGAGCGGCCTGTGCATCAAAGTCGGGAGCCGAGTCTGTAGTAAAGAATTTGAGTTCTCCCTTTCGGGTACAACGTTCACTGATCTCGGAATGACGATCCAGATAGTTAGCCAAACTAGCGGCTACGATCTCACCCTGAGAGATCAGCCGCACTGACTTGGGTAGATGCTTCTCGATAACGGGACGCAGTAATGGATAATGTGTGCAGGCAAGTAAAAGTGTATCGATGTCTTTATCTTTTTTCAGGATCGCCTCTACATGCTTCTTTACAAAAAAATCGGCACCTTCGCTCAGGTGTTCATTATTCTCAATTAAGGGGACCCACATGGGGCAGGCTTCCTGAAAGACGGTCAAGTCGGGAAAGAATTTAGCGATCTCCAAAGGATCTACGGTACCTTGTGTAGCCAGTACGCCCACCTTTCCCTTCTTTGTGTATTGGCCGATCACTTCTGCCGTAGGGCGAATGACCCCAAGCACCCGATTATGTGGCGCCATTTTAGGAAGATCGTTTTGCTGTATCGTACGCAGTGCTTTGGCCGATGCGGTGTTACAGGCCAAGATAACAAGCGGACAGCCCTGTTTGAAGAACCATTGTACGCATTGTAAGGTGTACTTATAGACCGTAGCAAAAGAACGATTCCCATAGGGAGCACGTGCGCTATCTCCTAAATAACAATAATCATATTCGGGCAAGGCCGCGACCAGATCACGCAATACGGTCAAGCCTCCGTAACCGGAATCAAATACGCCGATAGGTCCTTTGGAAAGAGGCTGCATACCACAAATGTACTCTGCCAAAACAAAAATGCCCGATCTGATTCAGACCGGGCATGTATTTTTTTTAATAGGCTTACTTTCCTGGAGCGTTAGGTGCAGCAGGTTTGGGTAAGGACAATTTCAACTTGGCAGCCACGGCGGCGATCATATCATCGGTTTCGGGAGCCACCAGCAAACCTTCTTTGTTCAGAACATGGGTGTATCCCTTTTCTTTGGCTACGGCCCGAATGGCATCGTAGATCTTACGATAAAGAGGTGCCAGTAACTCATTTTGTTTGGCTTCCATTGCCTGGTTGACGATCTGTTGCCAGTTTTGAATGGTATTGATCAGCTGAGGAAGCTCCTCTTCGAGCTGCTTCTTAACAGCAGGAGGCGGAGGCTTCAGCGTGTCTTTGTACATACTATCCTTATACTGATAGGTTTGGATCAGCGAGGCATACTGAGGGTTGATAGAATCGGCCTGATAACGAGACAAGATCGAATCGAACTTGCTGATTTCGGGCATCAGCGAGAGTACGTTCTCTACACTGATATAGCCGATCTTGGTCTGTGCCGAGGCGGTACCGGTTACACCCAGCAGCCCTACAATGGCTAAAAGCACTACTACATTTTTCATGTTGCGTATGTTTTTTAAACAGTTGGTTGATGGTTACTTGATTCCCAGCTCACGAAGCACGTCTTCGCTCTTATCGAGCTTGGGGTCGGCAAAGATAATGGTAATTCCCTCACTTTTGTCGAGTACAAAGTCGTAGCCGCGGGCGCTGGCGATCTTCTGAACAGCGCTATAGACTTTATCTTGAACAGGCTTAACGAGTTCCTGACGCTTCTTAAAAAGGTCTCCCTCGAAACCAAAGCGGCGACGCTGCAGGTCCCTGAGTTCTTTTTCTTTGGCAAACAACTGGTCCTCTCTTCTCTTTTTTAATTCCGCTGTCAGCATCACTTGCTCGGCCTCAAAATCGCGGTACATCTTATCGAGTGCCGATTGCATACTGTCGATCTGCGCCTGCCAACCAGCCGCCAGTCGATCGAGAGACTGCTGCGCAGCCCGATACTCGGGCATACGATCCAGAATATAGCGCGTATCGATAACGGCATATTTCTGTGCTTGGGCAAAAAGGCCCAGCAACAAGAAACAAAGGGTCAATACTGTATTTTTCATGTAACGAAATTTCTATTCGGGTTCAAAGCCCAGCATAAAGGTAAAGCGGGAGATCCCCTTGAGTCCTGTTTGTCCGGGAACGGCCCGATCGAGTCCGAGACCGTAATCAAATCCGAGCAAACCAAACATAGGCAGAAAGAAACGCATACCGGCTCCCACACTGCGACGCAAGCGGAAGGGGTTATAATCTTTGTAATTGTACCAACCGTTGGCAGCTTCAAAGAATGTAAGCGCGTAAATGGTGCTGCTGGGATTGGTCACGAGCGGAAAGCGCGCCTCTAACTGATACTTGTTAAAAATAGTAAAGAACTGGCTGGCACTCTGCTGATCGGGATTGACCGTAGGATCGGAGGTTTGATACACGGGATAACCGCGGTGCGCAACAATGTCGAAGCCAAGTAATCCAAAGTTGTTGGTCAACCCGGCGTCTCCCACCTGAAAACGCTCAAAAAACGTGGTTCCCATTTGCTTGTTGTAATAACCCAGAAAACCAAATCTTGCTTTATTCATCAACACCAGCTTTTTCGTGATAGGGGTGAACCATTCCATATCCAATTTCCATTTATAGAATTCGGCCCATTTGTACTTTTCCTGCAAACTTTGCTGCGAAACATCCACGTTGCGCAACAGCGAAAAAGGCGGAGTTCCCTGTGCACTTAGGGTAAGGGTGCTGCCGCTGGTAGGAAAAATCGGATCCGACACAGAACTTCTGGTAAGAATTACCTGAAGCGAAGGATTATAACTTGTTCCATTGAACCCGCCCGGGAATCCGTAAAAACCACCCGTCAGGTTTTGCATTTTATACTGCTGAAAACTGAAAATATACTGCAGATTAAAGAAGTCATCCGGCCACTTTAAACGTTTGCCCAGCATTACGCTCATGCCTGTATTCATAAAATACTTTCGGTTGGGGTCTGTTCTCTGTCTAAAGTCAAAGGCATTGACTGTTCTGAACAAGCTTACCGAAAACGAATTGGGCTTTCTGCCACCAAACCAGGGTTCGGTGAAACTAAAGTTATAGCCTTGATAGTTAGAACCGTTACTCTGTGCGCGAATAGACAATTTTTGTCCATCTCCCGTAGGCACCGGATTCCAGTTTTTGGGATGGGGAATCTGACGTGTACTGAAGTTATTTAACGTTATACCGGCAGTACCTATCAGGGTCGCCCTACGGGTGAATGCGTTACCGCCCCATCCGCCTGATAATTCAATCTGGTCCGAAGGTTTTTCTACCAGCTTGTAATCGATATCCACGGTTCCATCTGCCGGATTGGGCTTGGGGTTCACGTTCAACTGTTGCGGATCAAACAGCCCTATGGCCGCCAAATCGCGCATAGTACGCTGAATTTCAGCCCTTGAAAAGATATCTCCGGGCTTGGTTCTGATTTCCCTGAGAATTACCTTATCGGTTGTTTTGGTATTGCCTGTCCAGGAAACCCTGCCCACCTTGGCTTGCGTTCCTTCATTAATGCGAATTTCAAGGTCAATGGAATCGTTATAAACACCGGTTTCTACAGGAGTCATCTGAAAAAACAAGTAGCCATCATCCATATACAAACTTTGTATATCAAGCACCCCGGTAGTGTTTACCGTACCCAAACGTTCTTCCAGCTGGGTTTGGTTGAAAACATCTCCTTTCTTGATTCCCAGGACAGTATCCAGAAAACCACTGCGGTACTTGGTATTTCCTTTCCAAACGATGTTTCTGAAAAGATATTTATTGCCTTCAAATACATCTACATGAATAATCACACGTTTGGGATTGATAAGTTCAAGGCTGTCTTTTATGATTCTGGCATCCCGGAAACCTTTGGAGAGATACCTTGTGATAATATTATCTTTTTCCTCAGCAAACTTTCCTTCTATGTATTTGGAAGAGGCGAAAATATTAATCTTATGATACCTGCGCTTCAGCTTCTTGATTGCCTGCCGCAACTGTTTATCCGTGAGCTTTTCATTGCCGTGAAAGGCAAAATCATATACCTTTACTTTGGGTCCCTTATCCACTATAATATCAAAATTCTCAAAACCGGGCATAGTTTTACCTGTCTTTTCATCCGTAGCCGGCAAACGGTTAAATTTCACTGTGGCATTGTAGTATCCTTTGTCGCGGTAAAACTGAATGATTTTCACCGTTGTTTTATTAATTAAATTGGGTGTAATGTACATACCCCGCTTTAATCCCGCCTCATCCTTAAGGTTCTTAGCCTGCGAGTTGCTCAAGCCCGGAAAACGGTGACCGTTTATGCGTAACTGTTCCCTGACAACAAAATTCAGGGTGGCGTTTTTAACGCCATTAACCTCATTAACACGCATATAAACCTGAATATCGCTGTAGTAGCTCAGTTTCCATAGGTTGTCTATAGCGTTGGGGATATCACTACCCGGAATTTTAATTTTTTGACCAATACTCAATCCTGAGTACACCACCACAAGAGACTTTTGGATGGGTTTGTTCTCAGCTTCCTCTACCAGTATATTTTTAATTACAAATTCTTCAGGCTCAGTGAAATTATAGGCATACCAATTGTAGAATTTGCTTGTATCCGCTGTTTGGGCAGTAGTGCCTTTAAAAACCATCCATAGAAGTATGTACAGCAGGGCTTTTCTCATACTACCTGTTTAATTTGGTCACCGGTTTTGCCAAACCGCCGTTCCCTGCCCTGATAATCGAGAATAGCCTTATAAAAATCATCTGTGGAGAACTCCGGCCAGAGCACGTTTGTAAAATGAATCTCGCTGTAGGCAATTTCCCACAATAAAAAATTGCTGATACGCTGTTCACCACTGGTTCTGATAAGCAGATCAGGATTGGGATAATTGGCGGTATTCAGTGCGGCATTCAGATCCGCCTCGCCTATAGATTCCGGGTCTATCAAGCCCTTTTTTGCATCCATGGCTATTTTGCGAACAGCTTCGATAATATCCCAGCGTCCGCTGTAGCTCAATGCCAAAATCAGGGTCATGCGCGTATTGTTTCTGGTGGCTTCAACGGTTTCGGTCAGGGTTTTGTTACACCCTGCGGGTAACTGCTCTACATTGCCTATGGTTTCAAGGCGTATGCCATTTTGCATGAGCCTCGGCGTTTCTTTTTTGATACTATCAACCAGCAGCTGCATCAATGCATTTACTTCGGCTTTAGGACGGTTCCAGTTTTCGGTTGAAAACGCATACAGGGTTAGGTATTTTACCCCCATTTCAGCGGCGGTTTCTACTACATTTCGAACCGTATCAACGCCTTGCCTATGACCAAAAATCCTGAGAAAACCCTGCTTTTTCGCCCAGCGACCATTGCCATCCATGATGATAGCAACATGCTCCGGGATGCGGTTGGGATCAATCTGGTTTAACAGTTCTTTTTGAGCCACGGGAAATTTACCTGCAAATTAAGGGGGTAAAACGGTAAGATGCCGTAAAACCTATGAAATAATACCAATCATTGAAGTGTTTATCGCCCCGCATGGTTCCTGCAGGTGTAAACGGCTGTCCATTCAGAGTTTGTGCATGGCTGTATTGCGCAGATGCAAGGCCCTGTTTATCTACCATGGTTTTGTAATCGGGATACAAACCGCCCACGTCATCGAGATAATCCGTAAAGGTTTTGCGCCAGCTTCCCTCCACACCCAAAATCCATACGCCACGGTTGCGTTTTGGATTCAGCATGGTTTTAACACCAAACCCAATTGGGATGGATGGCTGAAGCCTGGAGTAAGATTTGCTCTGTCCTTCCGTTCTTAATTTCCTTAGGTTTATATCCTTGTTTTCCAGTCGGGTGGGATCAAACACAAAAAAATTGAGGCCTGAGTAAAAGTAGGGTGTCCAGAGCTCATCGTTTACATTGGTGCCAAAAGCCTGAAAATTAAATTCAAATGTGCTACTCAGTTCCCAGATATCAGACTGGAAAGTAAAATTGCGGTTGGAATACCCTTTCACACCTTCATCAGAACCACTTATATTCAAGTAGGATACTTGATTTCGCCAGGAAAAATAACTGCTGAGGTTGTATCGGCTAAAAAGCATCCCGGAGGGGTGAAAATGCTTCAAAAAGGTACCATGCTCAAGATCCCCATGGTAGTTGGAAACGCCCGCCCCAAAACCCATTTCGAACCTTCCGCTAAAATATTTCTGGCAAAAAAGGGTACCGCTCACAAAACAGGTTGCGAGGAATAGAGCAATTTTTTTTCTTCCAGAATTAGAACTGGAAACAAATGGTTTTACCACCAACTATTTTTCTTGTAATGGTAAAGTTTAGAAACATATACCAGTCTTTATTGGCCGAATTTCCGCGACCAAGGCCATTGTCAAAATTCTGATAACCCAGTTCCGGACCTCTGTCTTTCAGCGCCGCAGCAAGGGCACCGCTATTACCACCCACAATTTGGTTATCTACATAATCCAAACTCACATCATCCAGGTAATCGGTAAAAGTTTTGCGTACACCCATTTCCACACCCCAGGCCCATAAACCATTGAATTGTTGCTTGTAGCCAATTCCAACAGGAATGCTCACCTGGGTTAAAGCGTATCTTCTGCGCTCATTGTATTTGGTCGTTTCCTGTCCCTCGGTTCCCAGTGGCTGCAATTCTATCCACTGATTATCGTATTTCTGCAAATCAGAACCGTGCAGCGCAACGCCGTTAGGATCTGTGGGTATGTATTTGAACAATGTTTTCGGATTAAATTTGAAAACACCCACCCCACCAAACAGGTATGGAGAATGGGGATTTGCATTCTGGGTTTCACCAAAGCCCCTGAAATTCCATTCCACAATACCGCTAAATTCCACAATATTGCTTTTGAAATTCAGGTTGCGTTGTTTGCGGAAAGCATCCACATCGGCATAATTTTTATCATCGCCGCTGATTTGACCAAACACAGCATTACCGCGCAGGGTAACCCAATCAGAAAGGTTAAAACGGCATATTAACCCCCCCATTGGATGGGTTTCGTTTATAGCTACCGATTTGGATAAATCTCCCATGTAGTTGGCCCCGCC
>RGEC01000116.1 GCA_009918425.1 Bacteroidota bacterium | reverse complement strand
GTTAGCGCAGTGGCAATGATGGTAAGTGAACCTCCGTTTTCAATGTTTCTTGCAGCACCAAAGAACCGTTTGGGTTTGTGCAGGGCATTGGCATCCACGCCACCTGACAGAATTTTACCTGAAGCCGGCTGAACGGTATTGAAAGCGCGGGCCAGACGGGTTATAGAATCCAGCAGAATTACCACATCATGCCCCGACTCAACCAGTCGTTTTGCTTTTTCCAGCACTATATTCACCAGTTTCACATGCTTGTCTGCAGGTTCATCAAAAGTACTGGCTACCACTTCTGCTTTCACGTTCCGGGCCATATCCGTCACTTCCTCAGGACGTTCGTCAATCAGGAGTATAATCATATAAACCTCGGGATGATTTTTAGCAATCGCATTGGCAATACCTTGCAATAACCATGTTTTACCTGTTTTTGGCTGTGCCACAATCAGGCCTCGCTGGCCTTTACCAATTGGAGAAACCAGATCAATAATACGGTTACTGTAATGAGAAGGATCGTCACATAGGTTTAGTTTTTCATTGGGGAAAAGTGGCGTAAGGTGTTCAAAGGCCACACGGTCACGTACTTCTTCCGGAGTTTTACCGTTTACACTCTCCAGCTTTACCATGCAGAAATATTTCTCATTATCCTTGGGCGGCCGAATAGTACCTTTTAGGGTATCACCCACCTTTAAACCATTCTGTTTGATCATAAAGCCGGGCACATAAACATCATCGGGAGAAGGCATGTAATTGTAATCCGGGCTGCGCAGAAATCCATAGCCATCCGGCACAGTTTCCAATACCCCTTGCGTAGTTACAACGCCTTCCATTTCTGTGTAGGCAATCAGCTGCTCGCGACGGCGCTGTTCTTCTTTATTTTGAACAGGCTCCTGAGGCAATCCGCTTTGTTCTCTTTTCATCGGCTCAGATACTTCCGATGAAGGCTGTTTTTCCTGCTTATCCGGAATGGGCGGGATAAAAGCACCCAGATCTTCTTCCGTAATGGCGGAATTTTCGAGTATCTCCTGCTGTTTAACTACCGGTTTATTGTGCTTGGCAGGTGCTTCCTGCTCTGTTGTAACTTCCGGGGTATCAGACTTGGAAAAACGTTTTCTTTTGCGTTTTTCCCCTTCATCGCGGGTTGATTCCTGCGGTTTTTGTGCGTTGGCCAACTTATTCAGTTCTTGCTGAATAGAATCTATCAGCTCATTTTTTTTCAGTTTGGCTGAATTTTGAATTTCCAGGTTCTTGGCCAGTTCTTTCAGATCGGCCAATGACATAATGCTCAGGTCAGGTTTATCTGCCATAAATAATAGATACAGTGAATGATAGTAAGGAGTTCAAATAATATTGGGGAGCTTCATTTAAGATGGTCGGGCACCTTAATTTCAGCGATTTGACATTGCAAATGTAGCGTAATACAATAACTTTTCCAAGTTATGGCTTAAATCCATACCCTAACTCCTTCTGTGCAGTTGTTACAGATATCTATTTGGCTTCTACCCTGCTTTAATTTTTGTCCGAATGCCAGTCTGCGGTTTCCTTTCCATACTTTCTCCACTCCGTCTGAAAAAACATTGCCCAAATCGTGAGAGGCATCTTTATCAAAACAACAAGGCACCATAACACCATCCCAGGTAAGAACGGGATTTTTGTGAAAGCGGCTGCAGCGGTTTTCCCTGGAAGCTTTAATTGCCAAAAGTCCATCCCTTTTGTGGTAACGGGCAAATACAGGATTAGATGGCAGCCATTTTTCTGCATTTTCAAGATCATAAATCTGTGCCGTTTTCAGTTGAAGTTTATCAACACCAATTTCTTTTGCCAATTTTTCAATAGCAGGAATTTCATGCTCATTGTGGGCAAAAACAATAAACTGCCACACCACAATCGGATAGCTTACACCCAGCATTTTTCTTGCGTTCAAAAGATTTCGGGTTCCTTCAATAACTTTTTCAATTTCACCGCCTATTCTGTATTCGGCATAGGTTTGCTGGGTAGTTCCATCTATGCTTATAATCATGCGCTTCAGGCCGGCTTCGACCGTTTTAAGCGCTGCGTCGGGTGTGATAAAATGGGCATTGCTGCTGGTAGCAGTGTAAATTCCTTGACGGTTTGCAGCGGCAATCATACCTGTAAAATCCTTGTTAATGAAAGGCTCTCCTTGGAAATACAATGTGATATAACCGGTACTTCGACTGATTTGGGGTAAGACAACATTAAACTGTTGCAAACTCATTTTTCCGGTAGGCCTGCTGAATTGTTTTAATCCACTGGGACATTGGGGACAGCCCAGGTTGCAGGCGGTAGTGGGCTCTATGCTAATGGCGGTGGGCATTCCCCAAAAAACAGGCTTGCGGGTGAAGCGGGAAATTAAATAGGAAAGCTCGACGCGGATAAGGTTTATAAACCTTGAAGGTTTCGCGTGTGCGCGCGCGAGGCGCCAGGTATCTTTCCAGCCCAAAAACATCAGCCGTCGTATTGTTCGAAGGTATACTGTTTTCTTGTGTAGCCCATGGCCTTCAGGCGCTGTCTTGCCTCACGGCACATCGCTTCCCAGCCGCACACGTAAAAATGAGCATCCCGCTTGTCAGCAAATATCTCTTCATACACAGGATGCACATAGCCGGTTCGGTTTGCGCCAATTTCCCGGCTCATCACCGGAATAAAGTGAAATTTATCATGTTTTACCGCCCAATCCTCAAATTCAGTCCTATAAAGTATGTCCTTCTTATAACGGTTTCCAAAAATCAGGTAAATATCATGCTGTAGCTCTCCGTTACTAAGCAAATGTCCAATCATACTGCGGAAAGGCGCTACGCCTGTACCGGTGCAAATAAAGCACAGGTCTTTATCCAGGGTATCCGGAAGGACCATACTTCCCAGTGCTTGGGATATTTCAATTGTTTCACCCGGTTTCAACTGCCACAGCAATGGCGTAACCTTCCCCTGCGGGTTAAGCACAATACACAGTTCAATTATACCGCTTTTATCAGGCGCATTGGCAATAGAATAGCTGCGTTCAAGATCATCCAAACGAATGGTTACAAATTGCCCTGGCAAAAATGCAAATGACGATTCAGGCTGGGGCCTGAGAAAAAAACGTTTCACAGATTCTGTTTCCTGTGTGATATTTTCAATAACCGCCTGCATTTGGAATACGCAAATTTACAACCCTGTCTTACATTTGCACACATGAACTTTCAAGGTATATTGCTGGTGGGGCTGGGTGGCTTTTGCGGAAGTGTTTTGCGTTATGTAGTCAGCTTATACCTGCCCTTTGAAACTTCCAGGTTCGCATGGGCCACCTTTGCGGTAAACATGCTGGGCTGTTTTTTTATTGGGCTGGGTATGGGCAAAATTCAGGATCCAAACCTGAAACTGCTGCTGGTAACCGGTGCGTTGGGCGGTTTTACCACCTTCTCAGGTTTTGGCTGGGAACTCTATCAATACGCTCAGGCACAGGAACATGCCCGCGCTTTGATTTACGGAGTTTTTTCCGTATCTTTGGGTTACATGCTGGTAATAATCGGCAGGAAATTTGCTGAGATTTTGTAAATATATGCGCGTACTCCTGTTTTCAATCCTGATTTCTTTGTCCTGCAGACTGAATGCTTCCCGCATTCTGATTCCTATGGATGAAAGCCAGAAAAACCATCTCAAAAGCTATGGACTGGCATTCTGGGTGCTGCAGCAGGAAGGAAGAGAAGTAAACTGGCTCTTAAATTACAAAGGTGGAAGCTTCATGATTGCCCACACACCGCAAACCGAGAGTGAGTGCAAAATTCGGGGTGTTTCGTACGAAGTAATTACCGAAAGCGAAGCCAATTCCATAGAAGCCACCATCAGCAATCCTGAGGTGAATATGAATGTGGTAAAACTGCTTACTGCCCCTAAAATAGCCGTATACAGTCCCAAAACAAAACAGCCCTGGGACGATGCAGTAACTATGGTACTTACCTACGCAGAAATTCCCTACACGGTTATATTTGATGACGAGGTACTGACCAACAAACTTCCGGAATACGACTGGCTGCACCTGCATCACGAAGATTTTTCAGGACAATACGGAAAATTCTGGAGCAGTTATGCCAGCGCCCCATGGTACCAGAATGAGGTGCGAGAAGCTGAGGAAATGGCATCCAAATACGGCTATGCCTCTAATCGGGAGCTAAAACTGGCCGTAGCTAAGAAAATCAGGGATTTTTGCCTGGGCGGAGGATTCCTGTTTGCCATGTGCAGTGCTACCGACACCTATGACCTGGCTTTGGCAGCGGAAAGCACCGATATATGCCAGACTATGTTTGATGGAACACCGTCTGATCCGGATTGTCAGAACCGATTGAAGTTTGAAAACTGCTTTGCCTTCAAAGATTTCATACTGGAGCAAAACCCTTACATATACGAACACAGTGATATTGATGTGGACCCGCGCAGACGCGGCGTAACCGAGGAAAATGATTTGTTTACGCTGTTTGATTATAGCGCCAAATGGGATGTCATTCCTTCCATTCTTTGCCAAAACCACACCCGCACCATCAAAGGTTTTATGGGACAAACCACGGCCTTTCACAAAGAAAAAATCAAAAGCGATGTGCTGGTAATGGGTGAGAACGCCGCTTTGGGTGAGGCAAAATACATACACGGAGAGGCGGGCAAAGGCACCTGGACATTCTTTGGCGGCCATGATCCCGAAGATTACCAGCACCTGGTGGGTGAACCGCCTACAGACCTGAATCTACATCCCAATTCTGCAGGTTATCGCCTTATTCTGAACAATATATTGTTTCCAAGTGCCAAAAAGAATAAGATGAAAACCTGAGGGTTTTTGTCTTATCATTGCATGGGTGTCAAGTAAATTATTACGCTTTGGTTTAGTCGGAATACTGATTATCTCAGCCTTCATCAGGTTTTGGGACATTGACACAGTCCCCTTCACCTACGATGAGCTCAGTGCCATTTTCCGGGCGAATTCCGCAACATGGAACGAACACTGGCAGCAAGGCGTGATGCCTGACGGCCACCCACCCGGAATGCAAACCTTGATTTGGCTTTGGGTTAAATATTTCGGCGAGAATGCCCCGCTAATGCATGGAGTCCTGGCATTATTTTCATTAGCTTCGGTCTATTTTGTTTACAAAACTGCCGAAACACTTTCAGAACCATCCAAGGCCCTGCCGGTTGCCCTTCTGTATTCTCTTTCCTACCTGCCTTTGCTGTGGGGCAATCAAATACGCCCCTATGCATTGGGCATGTTCTTCTGCAACGCATTTATCTGGCAATGGAGTTTGATTTGGACAGAAAAAAAAACAAGTAAAATGGCTTTTCTGCTGCTGGGTTTGCTGTCAGCCGCATGCGCCTGGTTGCATTATTTCGCACTGTTACCGGTTTTAATACTTGGGTTGCTTGGGTTCGTAAAACCTAGTGAACATAGACAAAAATGGTTATTGAGCGGTTTTATTGGCCTGTTGCTGTTTGCCCCTGCCCTACCGGTTTTCTTTCATCAATTGGGTTTTGGCGGACTGGACTGGCTGGGAAAACCCGGATTTGATTTTCCTGTAAAACACTTGCAATATTTACTGAACGGCATGTTGTATCCGGTGCTGGGCATCTTTGTTATTTCTGTTTTCTGGCGACGCCAAGCATTAGATAAAAATACAATTAAATTGTCCTTGTTGTGTTTCTCCATATTTTTATTCCCCATGGTTTTCGGCTTTGTCTGGTCTTGGCTAAACAAACCCGTTTTGCAACACAATGTGCTGCTGTTTAGTACACCCTTTTTCTTTCTGGGGCTCTTAAGCCTGATTCCGAATAAAAAAGTCTTATTCTTTGCCCCGACTGTGGCTTTGATGATGGGTTATGGATTGATAAAGAGCGGTTATTTCAGTGAAGGTCGTAAAAATGTATACCAGGAACAGGCAAAAGTATTCAAAGCCCATTGCGGGCAAAAAACATTATTGTTGGCCGATGGGCCTGAAGATGTACTGATGTATCATCTTTTTAAAGAACATGATGTTTGCATCCCAAAATTTATTTCTCATTCAAAAATTCCATTTTCTTACAGCCGATTGTGGAAGCAATGGGAAGAATGGCCCTTCAAAAACAACCCAATCATTCTAGCTGTCAATACGGGAAGCCACCCCGGTATTATTCCCCTGCTGGAACATTGGACCGGGAAAGAAGCCAGACATCGGTATTTTATTGGAGGCGAAATCGTTTATTTAAACAACTCGTCCGAACAGCAAACATTAAACTACAAAACTGCCATTATTAAAACCAATCAGCCGTTTGAAATCAATTTAAAAAATGAAGGCTTTCAAACTAATGACTTACTGGTAATTCATCTGGCAGACACCACTTTGCCGGAAAACACTGAACTGATTGGCAGTTTACACAAAGGCAACAGGCAAATTGACTGGCGAAGCAGTAAAAAATCTGAATTCAGGGGTGTTGGAGACAACAGTCTATTTTTATTTATCAAAACAGCCGACATTCCAGGGGTTTCGGGCAATACCACACTTAGCATTTATTTAAAATCTGAGAAGAAAGGAATAAAAACGCGCATTGAATACAGGCTATGCCGCGCAAATCCTAATATGTACGGACCTTCCTGGTTTGAATAAATTTATCGGCTGAATTTGCCGGGATCCACCACCGTGAAAACCCTGCTGATATTGAAACCAAAGCGAAAGCCCTGATTTGACCAGGTATCCGTGTTGTATGCAATAAACTGGGGTTCTGCCATACCGGAACTGTTGGTAAAATGCAATTGAAAAACGTGTCCACCTGTTTCTATATCCACACCCACTGACAGAGAATTCCTGTATACAGCCCTGCCCATCGGCCTTACAATGGCGGGAATGTACTCTAGGTTAAATGTGGTGCGTTTTGTAATCTTCTGACGCATGGCAATACCCAAAGCTCCAGTTTCTCCACCTCGGCCCATAGATACATAACTGGGAGAAAGCTGAATACTAAAACCATCTGAAATTTTTCTGCCAATAATCAGCTGGCCTGTGTAATCCATTATTTTATTTGTGCTTATAGGGACTGCACTTCGGGCAGCACCAA
>RGEC01000115.1 GCA_009918425.1 Bacteroidota bacterium | reverse complement strand
GCACAGCAGTGTGCCGGCAATGATGAGCAGTGCATGTTTGAAAGGGGCTTTCATAAAAACGAAGTTAAACAGAAGCAATGTTTTTATTTTTATAGATTTAAGTTTTACATAGCGTATTGAATGGGTGTTCTACTTCACAATTCTGTATCGCTTTAAATTCCAACTGTGGTTCATGAGTGCTCCATCTACCATCCTAGAAGACTCATTGTATATTTTGATCAAACCTACCCCTTTGGCATAGTAGTAGTCACTTTTGCCACCACCGCAGTAGTCCCTGCATTGTTGCATAACATAGTCGTTTTGAACAATTTTAAACCGCCTAACGGTATCAAAACTTAATGAACCAAGTTTGAAATTGGTAAGTATCGTGTCAAAATAATAAAAGCAGTCCTTTTTAGGACATAAATTAAATGGATGATAAAACACTGTATTTTCGCCACTGGTGGCTTTTGGCCCACTTTGTATGAGTGTCTTATCAAATTTATATGCCCTGCCCGGATACGGAAACGCATCGACATTTTGTACGCGGCTGCGGATGGTCCAGCGGCTGATGTTCCCGTGCCCGTCTATGAAGTTGCTGCGCACATCTATGTAAAAGGTTTCCTGCACCAGGGTAATGTGTTTGCTCCATTCCTCCCTGCCCTTTTGGGTAGACTGGCCTATGGCCAAATCCTGCACCCATTGGCTGTCTATTTCTTTGGTGATGTCGTGCTCATACACCCAGTAGCTGCCTTTGTTAAAACACATATAGTTTTTGGCATCATCCAGTCCATAGGTAATGGTAATGGGATCTTTGGGGGGCGGCTCCCGCTTGCAACTATGAAATACGCACAGCAGTGTGCCGGCAATGATGAGCGATGCATGTTTGAAAAGGGCTTTCATAAAAACGAAGTTAAGAAAAGTATGCACAATGGAAAACAATGCAGAAAATACCGGCCATGGGCCTGCTGCAGGGAAGTGCTTATCCTTATCCCCTAAAGGCAGCAATCTGCGCTTTCTTGCATGGTTGTTGTTTGGCAAAAGATGCTGCATAGAAGTTTATTATTAAACTAATATAGTCAAAAATATTCTAATTACAAATTTATTTCGTTAATGGCTAAACGCCTGGTGGCGAGAAAGCTAGCCCTGGCGTCTATATTGGAACATAGCAGTGGTTGGCGGGGACGCCAACCACACGGCCAAACCCCCTGATTTAGAAAGCAAATAGGTATAATCCCAAAAAGCTAACCACCAGATACGGCACTATACCTGCCGCTCCGGCGTAGTCTTTTGCGATGCGCTGCCCGGCAAGTAAACACAGCAGTGTAATGCAGGAAAGTACCATAGCCACATACCCAAGCGATGCATCGCCGCTGATATATAATAGCACGGCCCCTGCCATGGCATTCAGGCCGGAGGCCAGTTCCAGAATGACCAACACAACAAAAAGCAATGAAGCTTGGCTACTGAGAACTGTTTTTTCAAATACCGACTGAATATACTGTGCGTTGGATTTCATGTTGAACAACTTGTCCAGACCGGCCTGCAGAAATATAACCGCCGGAAACATTAGTATCAGCAGTTTAAGCACCATCATCTTATCCATGCATGCAATATAGGCACAAAACCCAACAATCACATTTTGAACCTTAACACCCAATATGGATGTAACTTTGCCCTGTGGAAGAAGAACTCCTGAACGACGACGGTGCCCTATTTGAGCATCACCATTTTGTGGCCGATCCCGGTCAGGAGTTTATGCGCATAGACAAATGGCTGATGAACAAAATTCAGAATGCCAGCCGCACCAAATTACAGGCCGCTGCCGAAGCCGGTTGTATTCAGGTGAACGGCAAGCCCATCAAAAGCAACTACAAAATCAAACCGGGCGATGACGTGCGCATTCTGCTTCCTGAACCACCCAGAGACACCGAAATTTATCCCGAAAACATTCCGCTGGATATTGTCTTTGAAGATGAGCATTTGCTTGTAGTGAATAAAAAGGCAGGCATGGTGGTTCATCCCGGTTGCAACAACTACAGCGGCACATTGGTGAACGCACTTGCCTATCATGCCGGAACGTTACCGCAGAAAGACACCAACCACCGCCCCGGACTGGTGCACCGTATAGACAAAGACACCAGCGGCTTGCTGGTGGTGGGCAAAACAGAATTTGTGCTGAGCCATCTTGGCAATCAGTTTTTTCACCACAACATACACCGGCGCTACCTGGCCCTGGTGTGGGGTGAATTTGAAACCACCGAAGGCACCATCCGTGGCTACATGGCACGCGACCCCTCGGATCGCAGGCGCAGCAAGCATTTTGAAAACGAAGAAGATGGCAAACTGGCCATCACCCATTATAAAGTGCTGGAGCCCTTTTATTTTGCCAGTCTGGTAGAATGCAGACTGGAAACAGGTCGCACCCACCAGATACGCGCGCACATGGCTTCACAGGGACATCCCATTTTCAGCGATGAAATGTATGGCGGCAGACAAATCCGCAAGGGTTCGGCATTGCCCAAATTCAAACAATTCATTGAAAATGCCTTCGACATGATGCCCCGTCAGGCGCTACACGCGGCCGAACTGGGTTTCATTCACCCCGTTACCGGAAAAGAAATGCTTTTTACCGCTCCGCTGCCGGAGGATTTCAGCCAGCTGCTGAATAAAATACGCCGTTATCTGGCCTAAGATAAACCCTTCAACCAGGTTGCGAGCTCGTGCTGGGTGGATTCGGTTTTGTCTTTGGCATACCAGCCATGCAACAATTCGGCCTGCTGTTCGTAGGGCAGCCCTTCTTTAATCCAGCCCATGCGCAATTCCTGAAGCGCCACCGGGCGTGGCCCCCATTTCTCCCCAAGCAGATTTCCATCCTTATCCAGCGCAATGAATACCGGAATGCTGCGACCTCCGTTGGTCAGAAACATATCAATCAGGGAAGTGTCTGCATCGCGCAATACATAGCGGCTTTCGATACCCAGCGCCTGAAACAGCAGCTCGGCGGGAGGACAAACCTGTGCGGCATCGCCACACCAGCCCTCGGCAATCACCAGAATTTTTATGTTTTTGGGCATTGCCTGCAAAGCATGCAAGACTTCAGGCAGCAGTTCGGTGCGGGTTTCCAACCTGCGCATCCTCGCCTGGTTGAGTTTGGCATATTCCAGCATGGCAGGGCTGTTGTCTGCACTGGTGGTCTTGCCTTCCAGCAATAGATCGTCAATTTGTTTTCGGTAAGAAGCCCATGAAACGCCGGTGCTCCAGTAATTTTCCAGATTCAGCATGAAAAATTACTCGTATGAAAGTTCAATCTCGCTGCTGCGGGGCACTGCCTGGCAGGTAAGCACATATCCCTTGGCAATTTCATCGTCGGTGAGGCCTTCGCGTTCCAGCATGTGCAGCTCGCCTTTGGTAACCTTGGCCCTGCAGGTGGTGCAAACCCCAACGGTGCAGCTGTAGGGAGGATCGATGCCATTCTTCATGCAGGCCTTCAGCACGGTTGTTTTATCATCACATTCAATTTGTTGGGTTTTGCCATACACATGAACGGTGATTTTGGCCGTTCCATTGAAGGCAGAGGCCTCGGTTGCCGCTTCTTCTTTGGGTTCTGAGGAAGTGGGTGCAGAAAAATATTCGGTGAATACGTGGGAGGCAGCTACGCCGGCTTTGGACAGGCCTTTCTTCACCACATCCATCATGGGACCCGGACCGCAGATATAATACTGATAATCGGCGTAAGAACCGCCAATCTTGGATTGCAGCACATTCACCACCTTGTCTTCAGTAAGGTGACCTTTCATGCCAAACCAGGTAAGCGCAGCCTGATCGTAGCTGTGGATGACTTTGAAACGACCGGAATGTTGTTTTTCCATATCGGCCAGGGCCTGCTTAAAAATCACGCTGTCGGCGTTGCGGTTGGCATACACCAGCGTAACCTTGCTGCCGGCTTCATGCATCAGCACGGCCTTGGAAATGCCCATCATGGGGGTGATACCGCTGCCACCGGCAAACAACACGTAATGTGTGCTTTTAGCCGCATCGGGAATAACGGTGAACTTGCCCATGGGCGCCATCACCTGCAGCACATCGCCCTCTTTCACAGCGGTATTCATGTAGGTGCTCATGCGGCCATTATCAACCTTTTTGATGGTAACGGCAGGATGTCTATCTGCCGGACCGTAGGTACACAGCGAATAGCTTCTGCGCACTTTTTCACCGTTTATTTCGGCTTCGAACGTGAGGTATTGGCCTGCAGTGTAGGCAAATGTTTCGGTAAGCGAAACCGGAATATCCAGGTGCAGTGTAACAGCATCAGCCGTTTCTCTAACAACTTTATGAACCGCGATGGCGTGAAATCCTTCTGACATGATGCTGCAAAAATACGGCCTCGGGGCGAGATGTACATGCAGAAAATGTTAGACAAGGTTTATTGGTTGAATGGTTTATTGGTGGATTTAAGCATTTGCATTTACCATTAAACTATTATACCATTAAACTTATTGTTGATTGGTTTATTGGTGTTGAGGTATGACAATCCTTGACATCGATTTCTGGAATATAACAGCGAAAAGCGAAGACATCCACTAAACGGCTTTGGTTTTCTATGCCGCACCTACGGCGCTGAGGGATCCTTATGCGGCGGTGTTATTAATATATCGCCCCTACAGGGCTAATGCGCTGATTGCCAGAAATACGAACATGTCGCCAATCGGTCAGCCATAAGTATCAGCTCCGTAGGAGCGGCATTTTAGTAGAAAATGCCACAAAGCAGCAAAAAAGCGCCGTAGGTGCGACATAACACATTCAGACCTTAGCAGTGGTTGGCGGGGACACCAATTACACGGCTAATCTGTTTTTACCCAAGACCCAACAAACAAATATACCATTCAACTAATTAACCACCCCTCACATCAGCCGCTGATAGGCACGCCACCAGCGGTCGGGCATTTCATCGTTGCAAACCGTTTCATAATCGCGGTAGCTACAGCCAATAAAAAACGATTTTTTATCGTAGGGATGCGGTATTTCCATCCACCAGCGGTTGCTTTTGCGGCTTTTGTAAAACACGATTTCGTGGCCCGTGCTGCTAAGCCGGTTGCGGTAAATCAGAAAATCTTCGTGGTTGTGCACAGGGTGATCATTGAACCTTGCACAATAGCCATCCATGAAATACCACAGCATCTGGGCCAGCAACACATGATCTGCGTCATGCGGCGCTTCGGGATTTAACCCATAAAAATACGCCGAACTGAGCGTATTGCTCACACCGGCATAGCGGGCCAGCTTGGCGGCTTCTTCGGCATACAGTCCGTTCGGACTTTGAAGCCGTGTGCCCGGCGCATCGGCATAGCGACAGGCATTCATATCGAACATGAGCATGTGTGCACTGCGCAGTATCGGCTCCGATTCCTCAATATTGGCGCGTATTTCGCCCAAACGGTGGTTTTCAAAATACATCTTATCCAGCACCGCCGCCGTTTGGTTGCTGATGTAATACGCCTGGGTGGCCAAAAAATCAATATTGAACAGATAGCTGGGCTTTTCTACCAATATCTGCCTGAGCGGTGTGCCCTCATCCAGGTCCACATCCGGACTCACTTTTACCACTTCCACCGGTTCTTTGGTCTGCCGGTATGCTTTGTAATAACCATACAGCAAATGGGGATCGTGGCCAATAACCAGCACTTTCAGTCCGGCCGACAGCAGTTCGCCAATGGCTTCACTCATGGCAAACTGCCTGCTGTTGGCGTCGCCGTTCAGTTTTAGGTTTCCCAAATCGGCAATGCCCAGGTTTTCGAACCGCCAGGTAAGACCATACAACTTGCGCCTTACCTCATCGGCAGGATAGCCGGCGCCTACAATGGCTACCTTGCAGTTTTTCAGTTTGGGAAAGGAATTTCCGTGTATATGGATTTTACCCCCCATCAGCGAGTCGCTGTTTCTGTATGGCGCCCACACCGATTTGTCTATCGGTTCAAAAAATGCATCAAGCATGCCTGCAAGTTCGCATGATTGCCTGGTTTGCAAGCCATTGATTCTTGCACATGTACAAAAAAGCACACGCACCCCCATCTTTGCAACGTGCCGAAGGTTTCCATACTGATACCGGTTAAAAATGCAGCGCCCTATTTACATGCCTGTTTGCAAAGCATCGTGGAACAGGACTTAACAGACTGGGAATGCCTGTTGCTAAATGATGGCAGCGAGGATGATTCGGCTGAAATTATGGGGCAGTTTGTTGCGCAGGATGGCCGATTTAAAGAAATCACCGCCACGGGAAAAGGTCTGATTGACGCCAACCGCGCCCTGCTGGCCGCTGCAGCCGGAGAATTGTGCACCCGCATGGATGCCGATGACATCATGCCCAAAAACAGGCTGCACAACATGACAAAAACCCTGATGAATGCGGCGCCCAGAACCCTTGTAACAGGCAGGGTGCAGTTTTTTCCGGAAGAAAACTGCGGGGCAGGAACCCAATTTTACGAAGCCTGGCTCAATGCGCGCTGCGACCAAAACGACCACTGGCAGCACATCTGGCGCGAATGCGTAATTCCCAGTCCCTGCTGGATGATGCGCACAGCAGAACTGCGGCAGGCGGGCTGTTTTGACAATGCCGTTTATCCCGAAGACTACGACATGGCTTTTCGGCTCTATTCACAAGGGTTTAAGGTGGTTTCTGCGCCGGATATTTGTCATTTATGGCGGCAGCACCCACAACGATATTCGCGCAACAGCGGGCATTACAGCGCTGAAGCATTTATGCAGCTGAAATGGAATTACTGGAAAGAAATGTTTTTGCAAACCGAAATGCCGGTCATCATACTCGGCACCCTGGATAAAGGCAAGTTGTTGAAAAAGATGGTGGAGGCCGATGGCACTGAGGTGGTATGGCTGGCCCACAAAGCGCATATTGCGGGCAATGTGATAGACAACAACGCAGTCGTTTATTACCGTGATTATGCTTTTTCGGAAGGCGATGCGGTTGTTTCTACCCTTTCATCTATTGATGACCACGCGGAGGTATACAATCACTTGGCAACCGCCGGGGTAAGGTTTTTTTGTTTTTGTTAATGGGTGAATTTGTTGTCATTTGTAGAGACGCACAATTGTGCGTCTCTACAAATG
>RGEC01000114.1 GCA_009918425.1 Bacteroidota bacterium | reverse complement strand
AGATCCGGGACCAGCTTTCCCCCCACCCGATTTAGTAGACGGAACTTTGACCTTTTCTATAGAGGAACTCAAAGCCGCTGGATCTTTATATCCGACCGGAACTTGGAATATAATTAGTCCAAGTTATTCTCTTACATCAATCAGCGTTTCATAATTTTTTCTTCTATATCTAACACCCTATAAATAACTTAGCAGTTTATAGGAGAATATATGGATGAAAGACTCAAATTGGCATTAGATTTTTCTAATTTCCGCCAAGCCTTTACTATTCAACACAAGATTTTAAAAGAAAAAAATCAGGCTAAGTTAACCTATGGACATAACGGTGGAGTTTTTTATATAGATAGAGAACTTATATGTTTTACACAATTTTTAATAGATAAAGGTCGTACGACTTCAGTCGTACTAATGGATAAAAATGACAATCCTGTAATTATAGAAGATCTATGTAAATTTCAAGATGAGATATTAGACAGGTATTTTGCTTCTACGAACGAATATTTTGAAAGTTATCAAAAAATCAAAAAAAGTAGATCTATAGAAAAATTGTTAGATCTATGACTAGAGGAGTTTTATTATTTGCGCACAACAGTAGAGATATAGACTATGCTCTTATGTCTTTAATTTCGGCCGGCCTGGCCAGTAAAAATTTACAATTACCAGTTAGTGTTATAACAGATGAATCCACTGTTAATTGGATGAAGGAATCTGGAATCTATAATAAAGCTGAAAGCATCTTTGATAAAATAAATATAATTGCCACCGCTTAGCCCTGTAAAACGACCCGAGCTTTGGTACGCTCCACCTATGCTGTATTGATAAGGCGCTTTACCACCAGAGGCAGTAAAGTTAACTTCACCGCTTCTTGCACCATGACACTGCACATTGAGAATACTTAAAAGTGCCGTAATTCTGGGTGCTTCTTCAATATTGAAGCTTATGGTACCCATGCAACCACCGGCATCACGCACCATAACCATATATTCACCCGCATTTAGATTGTTAAACACGTTGGATGACTGCCAGCTGAGACCTCCATTTATGCTGTATGCCAGCGTGCCGGCCCCGCCCGAAGCCAGTATGACCGCCGACCCATCGCTCTCGCCATTGCAACGCACATTGGTTACGGTTTTGCTGAGGCTGATAGCAGCAGGCTGTCTGATAATGATAGTCTGGCTCTGACTGATGCATTTATTGGCATCGCGCACCTGAATATTATAATTTCCCGCAGAAAGTCCGGTAAATTTATTGGAGGTCTGCCAATTTGCGCCGGTTAGGCTATATTCAATGGTACCTGATCCTCCGGAGACACTGTTTACGGTAATGCTACCATCATTGCCGCCATTGCAGGTAACATTGGTACTGCTAATGCTTCCGAAACTGGGGCCATTGGAATCCTGAATATCGCCGGTAGTGGTAACTACACAACCCGCAGTATCTTTAACGGAAATGGCATAGGTGCCGGAACTTTTTCCGCTAAAAAGACCTGAAGTTTGAAATGTAGTTCCATCAAGGCTGTAGGTGTAACGGGCTCCACTGCCACCCGATGCGGATATGAGCAAACTTCCGTTGGCATTGCCGCAGGTAGAATTGGTAGATGATATTACAGGCACAATTACAGGAGGCTGGGTGATAATGGCTGTTCCTGTCTGGGTGCAATTGTTGGCGTCTTTTACCATCAGGGTCCAGGTATCGGCACCCACATTCGCAAACTGATTGGTTGGCTGATAAGCACCACGATCCAGGCTATACTGATAGGGTGGTGTACCTCCGTTCGCATTGACCAGTATGGTTCCGTTATTGCTTCCATAACAGTTTACATGGGTTAGGGTATATGTGGCAGTGATATCCGCAGGACGAGCTACGGTTACACTTTTGGTAACAACGCAGGAAGCCGCATCCTTCACATACACGGTGTAATTTCCGCCCGGCAGGGCGTAAAAATCAGGCACAGACTGATAATTCAGGCCGTTTAAACTATAGGCCAATTTTCCAATACCGCCGATGGCGGATGATATATGAATTTCGCCGTCTGCTTTGGCAAAACAAGTCGCTGCTTTGGAACTTACCAGACTGCTAATGGCGTTGGGTTGATTGATAGTAACCACCTCTCCTTGTCCGCAGCCGGCCACATCTTTCACCAAGGCGCTGTATTTGCCGGCAGGCAAACCGGTAAATACTCCGCTTGATTGGTAGGATAAGCCTCCGTTAATGCTATATTGAACAGATCCTGTTCCACCTGATGATGTAAGGGTTATGCTGCCATCGTTACCTCCGTTGCAGCTAACATTGTTATAACTTACAGTAAGTGTAGGTGATGAAAAATTATCGATAACAACAGCAGCAGAAACTATACACATATTGGCATCCATAGCCGACAGTATATGAGGTCCCCATGAAAGTCCGCTAAAACTTCCTCCTGATTGCCAGGCACCGGCATCCACGCGATATTGCAGGGTTCCGGTTCCTCCCGTGGCAGAGGCAAGAATGGCTCCATCGGCATTGTTACAACTTGCATTGCTCGTTTGTATGCTGCTGAATGTGATAGCGGCAGGCTGCGTTAGGGTAACTGAGACTGTTGCAGCACAACCCAGCTGATCCTTAACATGCAGCGTATAAGGACCGGCGGCCAACCCTGAGAAAGTAGCCGGGGTCTGATAATTAAAGCCATCCAGACTATACTGATAAGGCGGTGTTCCTCCAGTGGCTGATGCTGTGATACTTCCGGTGGAGATTCCATTGCAGGTGAGATTGGTTTTGGATGTAGCCGAAACAGAAAGGCCCACAGAAATTTTTAGCATAGAAGTATCATTTTTACTGCTTGTCCAGCCTACCAGCGTGGTTATGAGTTTTACCGTGTATGAACCGGGTGTTGAATACGTGTGGCTGGGGTTTTCAGCGTTGGAAGTGTTTCCATCGCCAAACTGCCATGTGTATAGTTTAGCAGAGCCCGTATATCCGCTCCAAAACAGCAAATTAAACATACTGTCGCGCGACAACATAGATTTATTGGTAAATGAAATGGATGATCCGGAAGCCAAACAATTGCCATTCACACTGAATCCTGAAGTAATGTCGTGAGACATGCGGGGAATAAGGTAGAAATCGCCATCACGACCAAAATTGTTTTTGGCACTGCTCCAGTTTCCGCCCGTAGTTGTGCCTGCAAGGGAAGCAAGATCCCGTCCTTTACCATCTCCATCCCCGGTATATTTAAGCCGAAATGTTTGTCCGGGATACGCCGTACTGCGCAACGCTACCACCAATGCAAAGGGACGGTTAACGGTGACGCCTCCGGAAAAATCCACCTGAATAGAATTCTCCCAGGGTTGAAAACTGGCATTCTGACCGGCAATTTCGGCCACCGGACGCCCATTGTTATCAACACTGAAAACACTCACACGCAGTGGAACAGGGAAAATCAGTCCCGGATTATCCCCCTCCAGCTTTACCGACAAAACCCTGCCGGGGCCGGAATAATGATAGGTTTGGCCGGCTTTTTCCAATACCCCCTGTACCAGGTCTACATAGCCTGTACCGGCAATGTTTTTGGATGCCACATAGGCATTCCAGTCTTGCAATACCTTTTGCGCTTTACCCTGAAAAACAGAGAAGGCAAAAGCCAATGCAAATAATGTAATTCTTTGCGATTTCATGTGCGTTTTTATTAGAACTACAAAGTTGTTCCAACACCTGTGCCGGCCCACTGACGGGTATCAGCTTAAAGTATGATGTGGGGCATAGAATAGCCTACCAAAACAGATTCTTAATGCGAAAACCCTTTTCTGTTAAAATTCTTAGGAGATTCTCCTGTAGTTATGGTCAACAGGAAGTAAAACCAGCATTAAATCAGCGCTTTGCCCCTTAGGGTAGTTGTACTGGCACTTTCCACCATCACTTTGACCAAATCACCTTTTTGAAAATTTTCTTTCGGGAAAACCGTCACAACGTTCTGGTCGTTTCTGCCCATCCACTCCTCATTGCTGCGCTTACTTTCGGCCTCCACCAGAACCTCCACCACCTTGCCGATATATTCCTGGTTTTTGGCTTTGGAGACCTCATTTTGCAGGGCAATAATTTCCTGCAACCTGCGGCCTTTCACATCTTCAGGCACATCATCCGTAAGCTTTTTGGCAGCCGGTGTTCCGGGGCGCTCACTGTATTTATACATGTAGCTGAAATCGAAGCGAGCCCATTCCATCAGGCTGAGGGTATCTTTGTGTTCTTCTTCGGTTTCGGTGCAAAAACCGGCAATAATGTCGCAGCTGATGCCACATTCCGGCAATATGGATCGAATCATGCGCACTTTATCCATATACCATTCACGTGAATAGTTGCGGCTCATCACCTCTAGCACACGTGAATTGCCGCTTTGAGCCGGTAAATGGATGTAATTGCATACATTCTTATATTTGGCCATGGTATGCACCACCTTTTCGGTGATGTCGCGCGGGTGGCTGGTGCTGTAGCGTATGCGCAGTTCAGGAACAGCAAGGGCTGTCATTTCCAAAAGGTCGGCAAAATCTACCGAACGCGCTTTTTCCTCTTCTGTCAGGTTTTTAAATTCTTTTTTGGGGCCACCGCCAAACCACAGGTAGCTGTCTACATTCTGACCCAGCAGGGTAATTTCTTTGTATCCGGCAGCGGCCAGTTCGCGAGCCTCACGTAAAATACTCTCCGGATCTCGGCTGCGCTCCCGTCCGCGGGTAAATGGCACTACGCAAAAACTGCACATGTTGTCGCAGCCCCGCATGATGCTGATAAAAGCCGTCACCCCATTACTGTTAAGGCGTACAGGGTTTAAGTCGCCGTAGGTTTCCTCCCGGCTCAACAGCACATTGATAGCCCGGCCACCTTCATCTACTTCAGCTACCAGTTTAGGCAGTTCTCGGTAACTGTCGGGTCCTGCCACCACATCCACCAGCTTCTCTTCCTCCAGCAGTTTATCTTTCAGGCGTTCGGCCATACAGCCCAGCACCCCGATAATCAGGTCGCGGTTTTGTTTTTTATTAGAGCGGAGGTGTTTTAGCCTTTCGCGTATGCGCTGCTCGGCATTATCCCGAATGGCACAGGTGTTTAAAAAAATCACATCTGCATCAAACTCGTCCTTGGTGGTAGCAAATCCATGTTCCCCCATAATCGAGGCAATAATTTCACTGTCGCTGAAATTCATGGCACAGCCATAACTTTCGATGTAAAGTTTTCTTTCGGCGGTTTGAATGGCTGTTTCGGTCACGGAGTTGCAAATTTAGTGAATTGATGTCAAGCTTGCTTGGTTAGGTGCACCGATATTCCAACGTTTTGTCTTAAACTTGCAGTGCTTTGAAAAGAGTATTCTACGGCTTTCTTGCTTGTATCCCTTCTTTACTGTGGGCACAGACCAACGATGAAAAAGGGCAGTTCAGCGGCAACCTGCTGCTGAATTATCAAAAATATCTTCGTGACGATAATATCGGAGCGAGCACCAAGGTTTATCAGGAAAACAGTGCCAGTGTAGACGCATGGCTATTTATGAACTACCGCATCAAAGGCTATAGTTTCACCGTTCGTTATGATGCGTTAAACAATTCTCCACTGCTGAATCCCCAGGGTTCATATACCAATCACGGCATAGGCTTCTGGCAGGCCGCCAAACAAATTGACAAACTCACCATTACGGCAGGATCTTTCTACGACCAGCTGGGTTCCGGAATTTTATTTCGTGCTTACGAACAGCGCCAAATCGGCATTGATTATGCGTTACAGGGCGTGAAACTGGAATATGCTTTCAATGAAAAATGGAAACTGAAAGGTTTTGGCGGCAACCAGAAAGGTTACCTTGATAATCGTTTTGGATTCAGCAAACAGGTAATTGCCGGGGCAAATCTTGAGGGAAATTTGAATCTGGGTGCAGACGGGAAATATGGTACCCTACAGGTAGGCAGCAGCGCACTGAACAGGACCCTTGACAGAGGCACCATCGACGGGCTGGTGGCTGAAATCAACACTTACGATATCAGCAAACGGTTTATTCCCAAATACAACGTTTATGGTTTCAACGGATATTTTACCTACAACCTAAGAAACCTTACATGGAATGCGGAAGTGAACTACAAAACCCCCGAAGCCATCCGCGATATGAGCAACAAGCTATTTTCTTCAGGCGGTAAAGTCTACTACACCTCGCTCAGCTGGGGAAAAAGCGGCATGAAATGGGGTAAACATAAAGCCAGCATAGGTTTAAACCTACAGGCCCGCCATGTAGACAAATTCCCGCTGCGGATTACGCCTAATGAGCAGTTGCTTAATGGGATTATGTCTTACCTGCCATCCATGACAAGGCAAAATACCTATAGATTGCTTGCCCGCTACAACGCTCCGGCACAGGAACTTGGCGAAAATGGGATGCAAGGTGAGCTTGACATCAAACCCCGCAAAGGGACTCAAATCACACTGAATGGAAGTTATGTAAAATCCCTGAAAAACAATGGTAAAAACAATCAGGAAATTGTGCTGTTCAGGGAATATTACGGCGAAATTATTCAGGCGCTTAGTAAAAACGCCAAACTAAAGCTGGGCATGCAGAGCGTACGCTATAATCAGGCCCGGTATGAGCAGGAAAATGGTTATGATGATGTATTTACGCTCACGCCCTTCGGCGAACTGACGCTGAAGCTTCCCAAACACCGCAGCCTACGACTGGAATCGCAATACCTGCATACCGAAAAAGACCAGGGCTCTTTTGCCAATCTGGTGGCAGAATTTTACCTAAATCCTATATGGTATGTGGGCGCAGGTGATATGGTGAACATAGATCCGCATCGCTATGACAATATGGTTATTGCCGATAAGGTTCTGCATTATCCCATGATTTATATGGGATATACCAAGGGAAACAGCGTGTATACTTTTGGTTATCTGAAGCAGCAGCAAGGTGTGAACTGCTCGGGCGGTATCTGCAGGCTTGAGCCGGCGTTCAGCGGGGTTCGTTTTACGGTAAGTTCGAATTTTTAATTGGTAATTTGGTTTAATCGTATATTGGGTAAACTCGGATTACCAATAAACTAATAGACCAATATACCCGCTACCTTGTTGTATTGAATGTTACCAGTTGTTTATTGGTTTATTAGGTAAATGCACATTACCAATAAACTAATACAC
>RGEC01000113.1 GCA_009918425.1 Bacteroidota bacterium | reverse complement strand
TGGTAGGAAGGGGGGGTGATGAACTTGAATTCACTACACCAAAAGTAACGCAGGAAATAATTGTTCCCACCATAGTCACCATTTTCAGGTTATCGATGGCATCATTGGCAAGCGCATCGCTTTTGGTGAGGGTAAAATCATCGGGTTTGGAACTGCCAAGGCCTCGCATCCTCCGCATGAGCAGGTAAGCTTCATCCATAGCCGGATCCAGCTGGTTTATCTGATTTACCGCCACATTGATAAAGTAATTTTCCTGTCCATTGTTAAAATCCATTCGCGAACGGCTAACCGGAATGAAAACCACTCTGTCTCCGCCTGACATACCCAGACTGGATCCTTTTTCGGCCAGTATGCCCGCCACACGATAGGTTTTACCGTTTACTTTGATAACCTCACCGAGCCCGGACTTCCCCAACAAAGTGGTTGCTATTTCCTTACCAATAATGGCAAGCGGCAATGCCAGTTCCACATCGTTTGAAGTAAAATTTCTACCCTGCTCAAGCTCATAACTTGCGGTTTTCAGGTAGTTTTCATCCACCCCGATTACACGGGCATTCGGATTGGTCTCTTTATTTTTAAAACGCACCTTGGCTGCCATTTCAGCATTGCGGCTGATGGAAACGTCAGATGGAAATTCAAAACCTTTTTTAAATCCTGCTGCCTGTGTCCATGAAATAGGCTCAGAAACTGAGCTACCCGGTGCTCCATGTCGCTGAAAACCCTGATTGTTTCGAATATTGAAACTCTGTGATCCCATGCGAGAAAAGGTTTTGGTAATAGCGCTGTTCATAGCATCAATTGAGGTAAGAATACCTACCAGCGCGGCAATGCCAATGGCAATAATCAAACAGGTAATGACGGTGCGCAGCAGATTGGTCTTAACCGCTTCCAGTCCCTGACGGATATTTTCTGTGATGCGCATCCGGGTAATTTAGGGCTAATCAGGCACTGAAGCTCTGACCACAGCCGCAAGTTTCCTTAGCGTTGGGGTTGTTAAAGGTAAATCCTCTGTTGTTAAGTCCGTTCTCCCAATCAATAACCATCCCCAGCACATACATCACATGGGCTTTATTCATTATAACAGAAATCCCTTCTACTTCGTATTCACGATCGCCTTCTTCTTTTTTATCGAAGGCCAGCAAATAGCTCAAACCAGAGCACCCACCACCTTTTACACCGATTCTGAGAAAAGATTCACCCTCCACGGTGAGCTCACTTTTCAAGCGGTGCAACTCGCTGATAGCGTTTTCTGTAAACTGCACCGGCGGTGCTTCAACATGAACATTTGTTTCCATAACGGCAGATATGCAAAGTTAACATATTTTCAGGGTAATCGTTTGCGTATATTGATGGATAAAATCGCAATCAATATCTTTATCTTTGCAGTATTCAAGCCATGGATAACGTTCAAGTCTTTATTGAAATCATCAAATTTATCCTCCCCGCCATAATGGTTTTCTTTACAGCTTATTTTGTGCTAAAAAATCAGGGGGATTCTCAGTTGTCGAGACTTAGACTGGAAGTACTCAAGCAAAACCAGAATGTTTTAACGCCCATCAAACTGCAGGCCTATGAAAGAATGACACTTTTTCTTGAGCGCATAAGCCCCATTCAGTTGCTTCAAACGCACAATCAGCAGGATATGAGTGGAAAAGCACTGAAACATATTCTTCTAACTACCATTCAAAACGAATACAACTACAATTTATCTCAGCAGATATACATGAGTTCACAAGCATGGAACCTGATTAAAGTAGTGAAAGAGCAAGTTATCAAGCTAATACAGGAAGCTTCGGCAGGCATGCCTGAACAGGCTACTTCCAATGATCTGAGCGGTATGATTGTAGAATACCTCAAGAACCATGGCGAACAACCCACAGATAAAGCCATTCAGTTTATCAAAGCTGAAATTGAACTGATGTTTGGGAAATAACTAACTATGAAAAAAACAGATTCCGGCATTCCAATAGAAGATGTATACACCCGACCTTCCGGAATGAATGAACTGCCCGGAGAATTTCCCTATACCCGTGGCATCCGAAAAGACATGTACAGGGGAAGGCTGTGGACAATGCGACAGTATGCGGGTTTCAGCACAGCTGAAGAAAGCAACAAACGTTATCATTACCTATTATCGCAAGGCACAACGGGTCTTTCCGTTGCATTTGACCTGCCCACGCAGATAGGCTACGACAGCGACCACGCAATGAGTGAGGGTGAAGTTGGGAAAGTGGGTGTAGCCATAGATTCGCTGGCTGATATGGAAACCCTTTTTAAGGGCATCACGCTTCAAAACATCACAAGCAGTATGACCATAAATGCCACAGCATCTACCCTACTGGCGATGTACGTGGCTTTGGCAAAAAAACAAGGTGCCGATCTAAGTAAAATTTCCGGTACCATACAAAATGATATATTGAAAGAATATGCAGCACGTGGCACTTACATATATCCGGTAAGACCCAGCATGCGCATTATCACCGATATTTTTGGCTGGTGCAGCAGCGAACTACCCAAATGGAATACGATTTCCATCAGCGGTTATCACATCCGTGAGGCGGGAAGCACTGCGGTTCAGGAACTGGCGTTTACGTTATCCAATGGAAAGGCTTACGTGAAAGCTGCAATGGAACAGGGTCTTGACATAAACGTATTTGGCAAGCGCCTCTCCTTCTTCTTCAATGCCCACAACAACCTTTTTGAAGAAGTGGCAAAATTCCGCGCCGCCAGAAGAATATGGGCCGACATGATGAAAGAAATGGGAGCAACTGCACCCGAAGCCATGATGTTGCGCTTCCATACACAAACCGGTGGCTCAACACTAACGGCACAGCAACCCGATGTTAATATAGTACGCGTTACCGTTCAAACATTGGCAGCCGTTTTAGGCGGAACACAAAGTTTGCACACCAATGGATTTGATGAGGCCCTGGGTTTACCCACTGAAGATGCGGCAAGAATTGCACTGCGCACTCAACAGGTAGTGGCTCATGAAAGTGGCGTTACAGATACCGTAGATCCCCTGGGTGGCAGCTTTTTTATTGAAAGTCTCACCCAACAGGTAGAATCAGAAGCTCGCAACCTGATTGGCCTCATTGACGATATGGGCGGATCCGTCACAGCTGTCGAATCCGGCTGGATGCAGGAGGAAATTGCCAGAAGCAGCTATATTTACCAGAAGGACATAGATAACGGTAAGAAAATTATAGTGGGGGTAAATGCCTTTCAGCAAGAAAAAAATGAGGCTGCACCTCCCATTCTGCGCATTGATGACAGCATCCGTCAAATGCAGTCGCTAAAAATTCAGCAGTTAAAAAATGAACGCAATGCTGAAAATGTAGCTACAGATTTAAGCCAACTTGGTGAGGCTGCCAGGGAAGGAAAAAATCTGATGCCGTTTATTTTAAACGCAGTGGAAAATTACGCAACCCTGGGCGAAATTGCCGATGTACTTCGACAAGAATTTGGCGAATACAAACAATAATCGTTACGCCTTTATTTTACGGCAAAAATTTTTATTAGACAAGCAAAAAAAGTTAGCACATTGTGAATTTTTGTTATTTATTAGCAGAATAATTCGTCGTGTATACGAGGAAATGAAAATCAACCACTTAATCAACCATAATAGTACTCAATGAAGAAATGACTCCGGGAAAATCTACCACTGAAAATAAGAGCCATGAACTTGCCTGGCTGGAATGTCTGAAAATCATTAAAGACAATGTCAACCCACAGAGCTACAAAACGTGGTTTGAGCCCATCAAGGCAATTAAATTGCAGAACAAAGTATTGACCATTCAGGTGCCCAGCCAGTTCTTTTACGAGTGGCTGGAAGAGCACTACGTTCAGCTGCTGCACAAGACGCTGAAAAAAGTGATTGGCCCTACTGCAAAACTGGAGTATAACATCATCATTGAAACTGCCGGGCATGACCAAATGCCCTACACCATCAACCTTCCCACAGGAAACAGCAGCAAGCCTGCACAGAATGAATTGGGTATGCCTGTGAACCTGGATACACCGATAAAAAATCCTTTCATCATTCCCGGATTGAAAAAGATGAATATCGACAGCCAGCTGAATCCTCGCTACACCTTCGATAATTTTGTGGAAGGCGAATGCAACAAACTGGCGCGTAATGCCGGTTTAGCCATTGCAAACAAACCCGGTGGCACAGCATTCAATCCGCTCATGGTATTTGGTGGTTGCGGATTGGGTAAAACCCACCTTGCACACGCCATTGGTAATTTGATAAAACAGAATCACAAACAAAAAGTGGTAGTGTTTGTGAGTGCTGAAAAGTTTATCAATCAGTTTATCGATTCAGCCAAACAGGGTAACAACAACCAATTCATCAACTTTTATCAGTACCTCGACGTTCTGATAGTGGACGATGTGCAGTTTTTCTCCAAAAAAGAAAGAACCCAGGAAATATTCTTCCAGATATTCAACCACCTGCACCAGAATGGAAAACAGATCATCCTTACCTGCGACCGTCCTCCCAAAGATCTGAAAAACATGGATGAGCGCCTGCTCAGCCGCTTCAAATGGGGCCTGAGTGCTGATTTGGGAACTCCCGATTTTGAAACCCGTGTGGCCATTCTGGAAAATAAGATGTATCAGGACGGCATCAGCCTGCACCGCGATATCGTGGAATACCTGGCGCATAACATTGACAACAACATCCGCGAACTGGAAGGTGCCCTCATTTCATTGCTGGCACAATCTTCACTAACCCGCAAACAGATTGACCTGAACCTGGCCAAGCAGGTAGTGAAAAACTTCGTGAAAAACAGTACGCGTGAAATCAGCATTGAATACATCCAAAAACTGGTTTGTGACTTTTACAATATTCCTGTGGAAGCTGTTAAATCCAAAACGCGCAAGCGCGAGATTGTACAGGCACGGCAAATTGCCATGTATTTCACCAAAGACCTGACCAAGGCATCCCTTAAAAACATTGGTATGTTCTTCGGAGGCCGCGACCATAGTACTGTGATTCACGCCTGCCAGACTGTAAATGACCTGATGGAAACCGACAAAAAATTCCGTCATGACGTTGAAGAAATAGAAAAGCGAATTAAAATCAACACATTCTAACCCTGAAATCCCGCCCCGGCGGGATTTTTTATGCAGCATACAAATTTCATATCATCGGTAAAAAATGCCATAAAAGGACTTCGTACAGCTTTTCGTGAACAACGAAATCTTCGAATTCAGGCAATGGTGGCGGTGTTAACTATTTTTATCGGAATCTGGTTAAAAATCACCCGCATGGAATGGGCCATAATATTTACCTGTATAGGTTTGGTGATGGGGCTGGAACTGCTCAATTCTGCCATAGAAGTTCTACTTGACAAACTCCACCCTGACAAAGACGCTGCTATTGGCAAAGCCAAAGACATAGCTGCGGCCGCCGTTTTGCTGGCTTCCGTTTGCAGCGTAATTGCCGGTTTCTGGATTTTTTACGTGAGAATCTCAGCGCTGTTTCACTGATACCGAAAGTTCGTCTAGCTGTGCCTGATCCAGCGCAGAAGGGGCGTCTATCATCACATCGCGACCGGCGTTGTTTTTGGGGAATGCGATATAATCGCGGATGGTTTCACTGCCGCCAAACAAACTGCACAAACGATCAAAACCAAAGGCAATGCCGCCGTGCGGTGGCGCACCATATTCAAACGCATCCATAAGGAAACCAAACTGGGCACGGGCCTGTTCGGGGGTAAAGCCCAACAGATCAAACATACGCTCCTGCAAACTGCGGTCGTGGATACGGATACTGCCTCCGCCCACTTCCACCCCATTAATCACAAGGTCGTAAGCATTGGCACGCACAACACCCGGATCGGTTTGCATTAAATGAACATCTTCGGGCAGCGGGCTTGTAAACGGATGGTGCATAGCATGCCAGCGGCCGCTCTCTTCATCCAGTTCCAGCAAGGGGAAATCAACCACCCAAAGCGGTTTGTAATTAAACGGATCGCGCAGACCCAGACGGGTACCCATTTCCAGACGCAGTTCATTGAGCTGCTTTCTTACTTTGTTTAATGCGCCTGCCAGCACGAGAATCAAATCACCGGGTTTGGCGTTACACGCTTCTGCCCAGGCAGACAAGGCAGCCTGATCAAAGAATTTATCTACGGAAGACTTAAAAGTTCCGTCCTGTTCCACACGACAATAAATGAGTCCGGTGGCGCCAATCTGCGGGCGTTTCACAAATTCAGTAAGATCATCTATTTGCTTGCGGGTATAGCCTGCTGCACCGGGAGCACATACAGCCAGCACGGCTTCGCTGTTGTCGAATACGCCAAATCCCTTACCCTTGGCTATACTGCCCAGATCCACAAATCGCATATCAAAGCGCAAATCGGGTTTATCGCAGCCATAGTACTGCATGGCATCTGCATAAGTCATCAAAGGAACGGCAGGTAGGTCAATGCCTTTCACTTTGCTGAAAAGATGGCGGGTTAATCCCTCAAAAACCTGCAAAATATCTTTGCGTTCCACAAAGCTCATTTCGCAGTCAATCTGGGTAAATTCGGGCTGACGGTCGGCACGTAGATCCTCATCGCGGAAGCACTTCACAATTTGAAAGTAACGGTCAAACCCGCTCACCATCAGCAATTGCTTAAATGTTTGCGGGCTTTGGGGCAGCGCATAAAACTGTCCCGGATTGAGGCGGCTGGGCACGACAAAATCACGGGCTCCTTCGGGAGTGCTTTTAATCAGCACAGGAGTTTCCACCTCTATAAAATCAGCATCGCTCAAATAACGGCGCACCTCCTGCGCCATTTTATGACGAAGCACCATGTTGGCACGAACCGTATCGCGGCGCAAATCCAGGTAACGGTATTGCATGCGAAGGTCATCGCCACCGTCGGTTTCGTTTTCAATCAGAAAAGGCGGGGTTTTGGCCGGATTCAAAACTTTAAGCTCTGTTACAATAACCTCAATATCGCCGGTCGGCATCTGGGGATTCTTACTTTCCCTCTCCGCCACTTTTCCGGTTGCCTGAATCACAAATTCACGACCGATTTCTGCGGCTTGCTGCAGCACTTTGGCGTCATACCCTTCATTAAATGCCAATTGGGTAATTCCGTAACGGTCGCGAATATCAATAAACGCCATGCCTCCCATAGTTCGGACGCGTGCGGCCCATCCGGCAAGGGTT
>RGEC01000112.1 GCA_009918425.1 Bacteroidota bacterium | reverse complement strand
CCAACGCATCATGCAAAAAATCACCCAAATGCCCGTATTTTCTGGCATTGTGGGGCTCAAAATAACCGCTACGACAAGCAGGTATCCCTCGATTTTAAACCGCTGTTGGCAGCCATAAAAAACATGGACAACGGAATGCAGTGTGGACTCCATCCCAGTTTTGCTGCATTTAAGGATGAAAATATATTGTTGAAGGAAAAACAATTTCTGGAACGAACCCTGAACCGCCAGGTTACAGAAAGCCGTATGCACTATATCCTTCTTTCTTTTCCCCGAACTTACCGCAGTTTGCTACATGCAGGCATTACCCATGATTATAGCATGGGATATCCGGATACACCCGGATTCAGAGCCGGCACCGCACATCCATTTACCTGGTATGATTTGAACGCTGAACAATCAACGAATCTGCAAGTTCACCCATTTTGCATTATGGATGCTACCAGCCGACATTACTTGCAGCAGAAACCTGAGCAGGCAATGGGGGCGGGCAACCTGCTCAAAGCTATTATACGGGAGCATGGCGGTAATTTTTGTTTTATCTTCCACAATGAATCTCTTGGAAAACAAGCCGAATGGCGTGGGTGGGATACCGTTTTTAAAGCATGGATGGAATAAGATACATAAGGCATAATGCCATAGACATGGCTGCTTGGGATGCTTGTATATCCCGCAGTTCTCGTCCGCTGGTATATGCAGGTTCTGCCTATCTCAATGCGATTTGCAACCACAGTTGGGATGCCCTGGTATGTGGAAATTATGAGGCGGTTTTTCCCCTTCCGGTAAAACGCAAATGGGGTGTTCCTATGGTTTATCAGCCGTTTTTTTGCCAGCAACTGGGACTATTTGCCTCAAAAGATTTTGCCCTCGGATATTCTGATTTTCTGAAAGCAATACCCAGAAAGTTTTTAAAGGTGACTCTACAACTGAATCCATCTTTTACACTGCCCGATGGCATAGGCAAACGCTGCAATATGCTTTTGGATCTCAATCGCTCATATGAAGTAATTCACGATGCATACAACGCTGATGCGCGCAAGAATCTGCGAAAATGTTCAGATGCAGAAATTTTGGTTGAACCTTGCGGTGATATTCACGCTGCAGTTTCACTCTATAAACAAGTATGGGGTACGCTAAACCCGGTTATAAAGGACCAACATTACCGGAACTTTGAAAACGCATGCTTGGCCCTGCAATCAAGCTCAGAGGCTATTTGCTTTAAGGCATATATTGATGATAAAGTATTGGCCTACGCCATTTTTCTTCGTTCGCCGAACTACCTGCATTATGTGTGTGCCGCCCCAACAGCCGAAGGCAGAAAACTCGGTGTTATGCATGCCGTGATTGATTGCATTGCCAAAACACATTCAGCGCAAAATCTTTACCTCGATTTTGAAGGCTCTGAGATACCTGAAGTTGCGGCATTTTATCGAAAATTTGGTCCTTTAGAAGAATCCTATGGAACATTTCACCAATCTGTAATGCCTTATTAACAACCCGAATGCACATTATTTTGAAAAGTACAACATCTTTGAATTGTATGAAATTCCTTTCCGTATGCTTGCTGTTTGTGTCTGCACAACTGCAGTCACAAAACTTGATTCAGAAGGTAAATCCATTTATTGGCACAGGCGGTCATGGTCACACCTATCCCGGCGCTACTGCGCCTTTTGGAATGGTGCAACTGAGTCCCGATACGCGTTTGGATGGCTGGGATGGCTGCGGCGGTTACCATTACGATGACAGTATTTGTTATGGGTTCTCGCATACCCACCTCAGTGGCACCGGTGTTTCGGATTACGGGGATTTGCTTGTGAGACCCGGACTTCAGCCTCTCGCTTTTAAGCACCAAAACGAGAAAGCCCATCCGGGATATTATGCTGTTACCTTCAACAACGGAGTATTTGCAGAAATGACGGCAGGCACACGGCAAGGCATACATCACTATCGTTTCCCGCAGGGCCAAAGACCGGTTATAGTTGTCGATCTGGAGCACCGCGACTTTGTATCCGATGGTAATATAGAAATAGAAAAAAACCATTTATCCGGTCATCGCATCAGCAAGGCATGGGCCGAAGAGCAGCACTTTTACTTCCGACTCACTGCTTCTGCCAATCCTGATTCCGTAGTGGTTTTAAAAACCAAAAACGCACAAATACGCGCTGTGGCTATGTATTTTGGTTTGGAACAGCATGATATATTCCTTTCTGCCGACATATCCTTCGCCGGTCCTGTGTCATCAGTAAACCCAAACACCGGCTCTCGAGCATTTGAGGCATTAAAAAAACAGACCGAATCCGAATGGGAAAAGCAATTGGGGAAGATTGCAGTAAAGGGTACCGCTGAGCAGGAAGCTATCTTTTACACCGCCCTGTATCATACCATGATTGTACCGAATGTGGTGAGTGATGCCAGTGGACGCTACCGTGGAATGGATAAGAAACAACATACCGGTAAAGTTGATCGCTATTCGGTTTTTTCCCTTTGGGATACCTACCGGGCCACCCACCCGCTTTATACCTTAATCGAACAGAAGCGCACACGCGATTTTATGGAAACATTTCTGCGTATGTATCGCGAGAGTGGAAGATTACCGGTGTGGGAACTGGCCTCCAATGAAACCAACTGCATGATTGGTTACCACGCGGTTTCCGTAATTGCCGATGCTATGGCCAAAGGCATTATTCCCGACAGTGCAGAAGCTTTGCTGGAAGCAGCCGTAAGAACCGCTCAGAAACCTGTTTTTGGGCTTGATGACTACATGAAATTCGGTTTTCTCAGCATGGAAAACGAAAGCGAGTCGGTAAGCAAAACCCTGGAATATGCCTACAACGACTGGTGTATAGCCCAAATAGCAAAAATGCTGCGCAAAGACAGCCTTGAAGTTGTGTTTTTGAAAAGAAGCGAGGCCTGGAAGAATGTATTTGACCCAGAAACGGGGCACATGCGTCCCCGCAGCTACGGTCGCTGGCTGGAACCCTTTAACCCCAGGGAAGTGAATAATCATTATACGGAAGCCAACAGCTGGCACTATTCATTCTCGGTGCCCCACGATATGCAAACCTGGATGGGAACCATGATTTCTCAGGGCGATAAAATGCCGGAATCCATGCTGGATAGCCTGTTTACGACTTCATCAAAAACTACAGGCCGCGATCAGGCCGACATTACCGGAATGATTGGCCAGTATGCCCACGGCAATGAGCCCAGCCATCATATTGCTTATTTGTATAATTCCGTGGGCAAACCACACAAAACACAGGAACGGGTGAAACAAATTCTGGAAACCCAATACAGAAACGGCCCGGATGGACTTAGCGGTAATGAGGATTGCGGACAAATGAGTGCCTGGTATGTGCTAAGCAGTCTGGGTTTCTATCCGGTTTGTCCGGGTGATGCCCTATATAGTATTGGATATCCGACATTCAAAAAGGCTACACTATCATTTGAAAACGGCAAGAAACTGCAGTTATTGAGGAAAGGAAAAGGGAATTACATATACCGCGTAACCTTGAACGGGAAAGCCATTGAAGCCAATTATTTACTACATAAAGACATTATACAGGGGGGTAAACTGGTATTTGCCATGGCAGAAAAGCCCACTTTATGGGGAAGCGGAGATAAAAACAGCTTTCAAACATTCGAAAAAACCTACAATGCATCTGCTCCCGTACTATACTTTAAAGACATTGCATTTGAAGACAGTATGGCGGTTAAAGTTCAAAGCAACGGTGGCTCTGAGATAACCCTGTCTGCTGAAGGGAAAGCGAATATTATTATGGCTGTAAACGGAAACGATACAAACATTATACTGAAAGAAAGCTGCTGTTTATCAACCACTTCGATGCCGGGTGGCAACATATCCAGAGCCTGTTTTTTCAAGCGACCCAATCACTGGAAAGTGATGGTAGTAAATCCGTTACATCCACAATATACCGGAGGAGGAGACCTGGCGCTGAGCAATGGCGTTCGCGGTGATTCGGAATGGCAAAAAGGAAACTGGCAGGGAATTCAGGGACAGCCCTATGAGGCAGTAATAGATTTGGGAGATACCCAGACCATCACATCATTGCATGCAGGGTTTCTTCAGGACACCCGCAGCTGGATTGTTTATCCGCGAAATGTAAGCTACAGTTTTTCAATGGATGGTAAAATCTGGCGAAACGCCTGTGGCAGTATGAATAATATACCAATAGACAGTCTGGGAGCTCAGAAACAGACGATAAGTACCTATACCAAACCTGTACAGGCAAGATATGTAAAAATGAGGGCAGCGCAGCATGGCACACTGCCGGAATGGCATCCCGGTGCGGGGGGAGAAACCTTTATTTTTGTTGATGAACTGGAAATACGCTAGGTCTGAATGTAAAAATTATAAGTTCAGTAATTTTTCTATTGGGTAATCAATCGGAAGCTGGATGATTAATTCTACAAAAAACAGATGTTAATTAATCAATATGATAACAATATTGTCATAAGTCTATGAAATAGCGTAAATAGTCAATATAAAAAGTCTCAAATTCGCATCGTGAAAAACTTAAAAGATAAGAATCACATTGGACAGCGAATCAGGCTGGCAAGGCTCTCACGCGGATGGACTCAGGAGGATTTGGCGGAGAGTATCAAGAAAACCCGCCCCATGATTTCACATATCGAAAGAACAGGGAGTGTAACCTACGATACGCTGGAAAAAATTGCCAAGGGTCTTGGTATAGATTTATCCGATTTGCAGAATGTGAGCAGCGAACAAATTTTATCACCCACGTCTATGGAAAGTCCCGAGTGGAAGTCGTTGGTGCGGGAAAATGAGCTGTTGGCCGAGTTGGTTGAAAATCAGCGCGTACGCATTTTATATCTGGAAGCGGAATTGAAACGCTTCAAAACAGGATTATAGCATTAAGGAGTCAATCTGCCGTACATTCTTGGGAAAGGTATACTTTCCCTTACGTGTTTCAGACCGCAAATCCAGGTAACCATTCTTTCAAGGCCTAGTCCGAAACCGCTATGGGGTACAGAGCCAAATCTGCGCAGGTCAAGATACCATTCAAAGGCCTCCATAGGCAAATCATGCTCAACAATCTTTTGCTTAAGCAATTCAAGATTTGTTTCTCTTTCTCCACCACCGACTATTTCTCCGTAACCCTCAGGAGCAAGTACATCCACACCCCGCGCAAATTCCGGATTTTCCGGATTTCGTTTCAGGTAAAATGCCTTCACGGCATGGGGCCAGTCATAAACCATAATGGGTGAATCAAAAAGACGGGTAATAACAGTTTCATCGCTGCCACCAAAGTCGTTTCCATATTCAAATTCCCTGGCACTTTTGATCCACTGTGGAATGTTGCGTGCATCTTCCTCTAAGTCGGCTTTTTCCTGTTTCAGGGCATCTATTTTGCTCTGGAAGAAGTTGATTTCTCCTTTTTTCATACCACCCCCGGCAATTTTAGATTCACGGTCGGCAATCTCTGCATCGACTTCTGTAAGCCGGATCTGGACACGGCTTAATTCTTCTTCAAGGCTGCCAATTCCATTTTTGCCATTCACATCCTGCTCGCCTTTTATTATGCGCACTGCTTCATCATAGGTAAGTCGGGGAAAGAGTTTCAGGCTGCTTTCCAATACGGCAGTATCCCGTCCGATGGTTCTGAGTTCCTGAGGGCAATTTTCCAGAACATCTTTGATAATTACGTGCAACATACCTTCAATACAATCCATATTCTGGAAGATATCGTAAAATGCCATTTCGGGCTCAATCATCCAAAACTCGCTGAGGTGGCGGCGGGTTTTACTTTTTTCAGCCCTGAATGTAGGTCCGAATGTATAAATTCGTCCCATGGCCATGGCCATGGCTTCACCGTAGAGTTGTCCGCTCTGGCTGAGGTATGCGGGTTCTCCGTAGAAATCAGTTTCGAACAATGTGCTGGTTCCTTCGCAGGCATTACCCGTGAAAATAGGGGCATCCATCTGCACAAAACCTTGCTCCTGAAAATAGCGGTGAATGCTGTAAATAATGCGGTTGCGAATGCGCATGATGGCCCATTGCCTTGTGCTGCGCAGCCACAAATGCCGTTGATCCATGAGAAACTCAATACCGTGTTCTTTTTTGGCAATGGGATAATTTTCGCTTTCACCAACTTGTTGTACTGATGTTACATGGAGTTCATATCCGCCGATTTGTTTTTCGTCTGCTATCACATTTCCGGCAAGAATCACGCTGCTTTCCAGAGAGAGATTCTGTGCATTTTGCAAGCCTTCCGCCCCTGCAGTCTCTTCCGTTACTACACACTGGCAATAACCTGTGCCGTCGCGTAAAATGATGAAAACAATGCCTTTTCCCTCGCGCTTATTGGAAACCCAGCCCTTTAGGGTCACTGATTTGCCGGCTTCGCGGTGCAATTCCTCTATATACATACCGTGTAAATGCGTTACTTTTGTAGTGTTATTGCAAAGGTAACGCAAACGAGGTTAAGCTAAAAAGAATGAGTTCGCTGAAGCAGAATTTAAGCCAGAAAATGTTGCAGAAACTGAGTCCGCAACAAATTCAGTTTATAAAACTGCTACAATTAAACACGCAGGATTTTGAAGAGAAGGTGGAACAGGAATTGCTGGATAATCCCGCCCTGGAAGACAATCGCAGCGATAGTCTTGACGACAACTACGACAACTCTGACGATTTTGGCGATGATGATTACTTAAACAATGACGTTGATGTGGATGAGCTCTTGCGCGCCAACGGGAATGATGATGAAGGTGGGTTCAGACTGAACGAAGATTATAGTGGCGATGAACAGCGGGAAATGCCGGTGGCGAGCCAGGGCAGTTTTCAGGAGTACCTGATGGAGCAGGCAAGGGCTACTTTCTACGATGAACAGGATTTGCAGCTGGCCATTCACCTCATAAATTCAATTGAAGAAGACGGCTATTTACGCAGAGAACTGCGAAGTATTGTAAATGATCTGGCATTCAATGAGAATGTCATAACTACCGAGGAGCATCTGGAAAGGCTGCTTATTAAAATACAGAATTTTGATCCTGCCGGCATTGCAGCCCGCGATTTACAGGAGTGCCTGTTGCTACAGCTCTACAAAAAGGATTATGGTGATAATCCGGCAATAACATTGGCGGAAACGATTATTTCCGAACAAATGGAAGCCTTTAGCAAGAAGCATTATGATAAAATTAAGCGCTCTCTGAAAATTGATGATGATCAGCTTAAAAATGCCATTGCTGAAATTGTAAAGCTCAACCCAAAGCCTGGGGAGACGGGCTCCGGATCGAACAAAACGCAAT
>RGEC01000111.1 GCA_009918425.1 Bacteroidota bacterium | reverse complement strand
ATGGCTGTGATAATCTTTAGAAATGGTATTTATGAGAAATCAGAGATACTTAATGTACAGGGCTCAAGTCCAATGTCAGACAAGAGCAAAGAGCGTTTCAGGGCGATAGTGGAAGAATATCTTTCTGAACTCGTGCGCTATTGGATTGATTACTACGTTTACGCGAAAATCCCGCAGAGTGAAAAAATCATAAAGAACCTTGAGTAACCGGGTTTACTTTATTTTTAAGCGAAATCCCATGTAGGCATTTACTCCGTTTACAGGGCCCCAGGCATAGGCAGCGTCAAACCACGGTTGGTTGGGATTTGTGGCAGAAAGCACCGGGTTATTTTGAACAACGTTCAACAAATTTTCGCCACCTGCATACCATTCCCATTTTGTTCCAATATCTTTACGAATCTGAAGATTGATTATAGTAAATGCAGGACTCCAGGTGGGCATCTGCTCTTTCTCCGGTAAATCAAGAGTTTGGGGCAACCTTTTTGGACTATTCCATTGAAAAATGGCGTCCATATACCATTTCTTACGGTTTTTCATACTTAGTATACCCACAAAGCGGTGCTTCGACAGCATGGGTTGCTGACGCATACCATTGGCGAGCCATAGCATATTTTCAATGAAACGGTAGCTGATACGGAGTTCAATTCTGCGGTGTGGTTGCAGATGTAAATCAGTTTGTATGGCATTGTATCTGCTTTGGTCTATTTTACCAATCACCATTAAATCAGGCCGTTGATCCCGGTCTATTCCAATAAGGTGCAGGAAACGGGTGTGAAATGCATCGGTAATAAATTTTGCAGGATAGCCAAACATTTTGAATGGAAGAGTCAGGCTTACGCCGGTATTTATGGCGTCTTCGCGCTCTTGACCGTATGCGCCACTATTGCTGTAATCTTTAATGCCAATACTTCGGTTGCTGATAAAGTAGGGCATATTTTCCGCAAGAATCCAGGGCGTTCTTACCCCTCTTCCGGATTGAAAATGTAGCATTTTCCCCTTTTCGTCGATTTCCCATTTTGCATGAATTCGAGGTGTGATTAGCCATCCAAAAAGGTTGTTGTAATCAGATCTGATGCCCAGCACCAGACTGCTTTGCCCGGCTTTGAATACCCATTCCGAAAAAGCACCGATATTACGCTCCTGTCTGGCCGGATCATAGATTACAACTCCGGAATCATACAGCGTTTCATTCACATTGTCCAGCATAAAACTAACACCACTCCGCGTACTGATAGTTTTATTATCCGGTGTGGCATAAATAGCACTGTAATACAGACTGTGTTGTGTGCCTTCATATTTTCGGTCTCTCAGGCTGTTAAGCAAAGATTGGGTTTTCTGCCTGTTTATATGGAGAATCTGCCCGATACTTTTCGAGGCTTCTTTGTTTAAAAAAATCCCAAACTTGGCCCATACATCGGTTTTTTGCTCATTAAGCCGGAAATGAAACACATCATTCTGCTGCTCTTTATGCATAAAATGATGCAAATCCCCGCCTCGCCGTTCATCAATTACGTGGGTAAACCCAATCAGCCACTCGTTTTTATCATTATAGCGCGTAATCTGATTTCCCACAAACAAGCGATTGGAGAGGGGCATGTCGGTAAAGCCGTCGCCACCGAAATCCATAGTCTTCCATTGGCCTCCATAGTGCACGTAGGAATGATTGAACGTTCTGTGGTTTATGCGCTGCTTTGTAATCAGGTTTACTTCGCCCCTCCACTGGTTGTTGAGGTATGCGTTCAGAAATAGCCTGGGTTCGGTAGGTTCTTGCTTGAGAGCATAGTTGATTCCTCCTGTAAGGCCTTCAAAGCCCTCTGTAACACTGCCCGTGCCTTTGGAAAGATGAACGGCAGAGACCATGGGCCCCGGTATATGGCTTAGTCCGGTAAGTACCGAGAGGCCACGTACTGTTGGCATATTGGAACGACTCATTTGAACGTATTTGCCGGCCAGGCCGAGCATCTCAATTTGCCTTATACCACTCACTCCATCGGCATTACTGACTTCTAATGTATTTGTAGTTTCAAAACTCTCGCTGAGGGTACAGCAAGCCGCTTTTTTAAATTCAGTTTCAGTTAGTATCTCAGATTTCTGAATGCCTTTTCCATGGATGATGCCTTTTTTATCTTCCGTAATTTCCACCTCGTTTCTGGGTTGGGAAGTATCTTTTTGGGCATATAAAACGGAAGTTTGGGCGGCAAACAACAACACAATACAACCCGTTAGTGGTCGCATTTTGCCCCCTCCCTATAATGGCAGCAATCCGGCAATGCCATATAGGCGGCATCGCTGGCTTTAACCAATTCGGTGTCGTGACCGGCAATAGCAACAAGATTGTGCAACTGTATTTCTTCCAGTTTTTTGGGATTGTATGTCACGGTCAGTATTTTTTCATCCGCATTGTATAAGGCTTTTCGAATCCCTCGTTTATCCAGTGCATCTTCTATTCTCTCTTTGCACATAGAGCATGTTCCCTCTACGGAAAAGGAAACGGTTACATATTTGGGTGGCTTGCCAAATGAGAGGGTCATGGCAGCTATGGTTATTAAAATTATATTTTTCATTTTTTTCATTCTTTTGGGTGGGGTACAATACATTTTCATGCACGCATAGCGCAACAAATCGGAAAAGAATGAAATCCTAAATCAACAGTGAACAGTGCAGTGCCTGAAAATCCGGAAGTTTAGGCGGCACTTTATTCTTAATAAAATTTATATAACCCGGTTGTACGCATGTAATATCCGGATTAAGCTGCATAGTGCCACTGCTTAACAGCATCAGCAGCGCAAAGGACCAAGCATACATACTGCGCACTTTATTACGAAAATACGCAAAAAAAATCATTTTTCAAAATATAAATACCCGATTTTTAGAGGTAATATCGCAGAGAAGATGTTGCAGCAATTCTGGCATAACATTAGGCGTACCAAACGAGATTTCTCACAGGAAGAAGGTCATACACTGCACCGTGTACTTGGCGTGAGGGATCTAACCATGCTGGGTATTGCCGCAATTATCGGCGGTGGTATTTTTAGTTCGGTGGGTAAGGCCTGTGCATCAGGTGGCCCGGGTGTCATATTGCTGTTCATTCTTTGTGCCATAGCCTGCGGGTTTGCCGCCATGTGCTATGCCGAATTTTCCTCGAGAATTCCTGTGGCTGGCAGTGCCTATACCTATGCCTATGCCTCATTCGGGGAGCTGTTTGCCTGGATTATCGGCTGGGCATTGCTTATGGAATATAGCATAGGTAATATTTATGTAGCATTCAGTTGGTCGGGATATTTTACGCATCTAATGGAAAATCTGGGCATACACATGCCTGCATGGATTACTACGGATTACGCTTCTTGTTCGGCTGCCGCCAAATTGCCAAACCCGATTTTACAATCCCGCGAAATGCTTGCCTGGAAAGGTGCCCCGGTATTTATGGGTATGCGCATTATTCTTGATTTACCGGCTTTGCTTATCAATATTTTGATTACCTGGCTTGTTTTTACCGGTGTAAAAGAAAGCCGAAATGCGTCTAATATTATGGTTGCTGTAAAGCTGATAGTCATTATACTGGTGATAGGTGTCGGCTTTTTTTATGTGGATACGTCAAACTTTAAACCTTTTATGCCGGAAGGTTTTGGGGGTGTAATGGCCGGTGTTTCCGCCGTATTCTTTACGTTTATCGGTTTTGATGCTGTAAGTACAATGGCTGAAGAAACCAAAGACCCTCAGCGAAATCTGCCCAGGGGTATGTTTTATTCCCTCCTGGTGTGCACAGTTTTGTATATTTTAATTTCATTGGTTCTTACGGGTATGATGCCTTATAAATTGTTGGGTGTGGATGATCCATTGGCTACTGTGTTACAATTTAAGGGTATAGTGTGGCTTGAATACCTCGTGAGTGTCAGTGCAGTTGTAGCCATGGCCAGCGTTTTACTTGTTTTTCAGATGGGACAACCCCGAATCTGGATGAGTATGAGCCGCGATGGTTTATTGCCGCAAAAATTCTCTGAGGTTCATCCTAAATACAAAACACCCGCATTCAGCACTGTCATAACCGGTTTGGTGGTCGGAATTCCCATTTTGTTTACGGATGAGAATTTTGTTCTGGATTTTACCAGCATAGGTACCCTATTTGCTTTTGTTTTGGTTTGTGGAGGGGTGTTGATTTTACCCCGCAAAGAAAAAGAGATAGGTGCTTTCCAAATACCATTCGTCAAGCCGTTTTATTTTCCCCTTATCATGCTTTTGGTTCAAGGTTTAATTTTATATCTATCCCCCCAATTTTTCTTTGAGCAATTTCATAATCCTGTTATGATTGGATATTGGTCGCTGATGGTGCTCCTGGCAATTTTAAGCCTTGTAAAAGACTGGAATCTCATACCGGTACTCGGCCTGGCCACCTGTGGCTATTTGTTAACAGGCATGACAGCCAATAATTGGTTCTGGTTTTTTGTTTGGTTTGGTATAGGCTTGCTGGTTTATTTTGCATACGGATATAAAAAGAGTAAACTGGCCCGTGGATAAGAAAGAAAACAACATATCATCTGTGATTGAGGCCATGTTTAAAAAATACAGGCTTACCCAGAAAATTACGGAGGTTAAACTGTCAGGCGCATGGGAAAAAATTACAGGACCGCTTATTGCCAAACATACATCAGAAATAAAGCTGGTTAATAAAACGCTATATGTGACATTCGATAACGCACCCCTAAAAAACGAAATGTTTTATCGCCGTTTTATGCTTTTAGAGGCTATTAATAATGAACTGGGTGCAGGAACTGTAGAGAAGATATTTATTAAATAGCAGTTTCTTCGGTTTGCGCCTTTTTTTTGGTAATGCGCGCTTTATCAATACTGGTATTCAATTCAAAACCCACAATAACCACCAGGCAATTGATATAAATTAAAACCATCAGGGCTATAATGGCTCCGATGGATCCATAAATTTTATTATATGCATCAAAGTTATTTACATACAAGCTGAAGAAATATGTGCTCACTATGCTTAGCGTTCCGGCAAACACACTTCCCGGAGAAATAAAATGCCATTTGTATTTATGGGCCGGTCCAAAATGATAAAAGCTGCTAATGGCCGTAAAAATCAAGGCTGCAAGAAGTAGGTATTCAATAAGTGAAATCAGAAATAACCAGACAGGTAAACCAAACCAGTCATGTTTTTGCATGTAGCTTCCAAGCTGAAACATCCAGGTCAGAAAGATAAGTGCCACCACTACCATAGTGCCTACCAGCAATGTAAGTCCAACAGCCTGAATTCTGTTTTGAAGCCAGTTTCGTTTTACTTTTTCAGGAAGTCTTCGGTTAAAACTATTGATGAGGGAATGAAAAGCATTGCTGGAAAAATACAATGCCATGATAAAACCCAAGGATAGTAATCCACTGTTTTGATGGTTCAGAAGCTCGTATATGGTAGATGATATTTCTTTCCAGCTACTTTCCGGTAAAATCAAACGCAATTCACTTACAAGCCTGGTTTTCACCCCTCTTACAGGCAAGGCTGCAATTAGGGTTAAAATAAAAATCAGGGTGGGAAATAGCGAGAGAAAATAGTTGAAACTGAGGCTGGAGGCACGTAGATTCAGATCTTCCTTGAACAAACTGTTCAGGAAGTATTTAGTCTGAGATTATCTTTTTTTACGAAGAACAATTCTGTAAAGCCTGAATTCAGGTGTTCCCCTTCCTGGTTGTAAGTGTGGTATTCAAAATAGCAGCGAACAGCAGGTCTTTCGGTGATCTTAATAACAATCTTCAGCAGGTCGTCATAACGGCCAGCTTTTTTAAATTCGATATTAAAAGCGCGCACCGGCATAATGATTCCGGCATCTTCCATTTCTTTATAGTTCAAACCCATGCTGCGCATGGCTTCTGTTCGGGCTTCCTCAAAATAAAGGACATAGGCGCTATGGTGAACAAATCCCATACGGTCGCATTCTGCATAGCGCACTCTGATGTTATGTTCAAATTGCAAACTCAATACCTGATTCTAAAGTGTTCTTTGGCTTGTTCGGGTCTGAAAAATACAAGTCCAAATGCAAATATATCTATGGTAACAGTAACGTTTGCATGATTTTTAATAAAGGTCCATGCATTTCTCATTTCTTCATTCCAGTATATATCGTCAAAAACTAGCACGCTTTGGGTGTGCAGATGGGGTAGGAGCTGCAGGAAGTATTGGGTAGTAGCTTCAAATGTATGATTTCCGTCAATATAAGCGTAATCAACCTGTTGCAGATTTTGCAAGAGTTCAGGCAGTGTATTTGCAAAATCTCCCTGATGAACTTCAATTTGATATGCAAGATCAATTCGTTGTGCATTAAACGATGCTATTTCACATAATGCCGGGGCTCCTTCAAGAGTGTGTAGTACCTGATTATGCCTGAATGCCGATGCCTGATATAAGGCAGTAATTCCGGTTCCGGTTCCCAACTCTATACAATTTTGGGGTTGAAGCATTGCAATAAGCCTATGCAACAATCTTCCGTATTTTGCGCCCCGGGCTGTTCTGTGGGTAATTTCACTCAGCTTCCGCAAACCATTGCGGTTTCCACTTCCCAAATCCACAAGTTCTATCCGGGAATTTGACTGCAGCATTTCCTTGCGGATTTGCTCAATTCCATCCCAAACAGGATTTGAGTTTTTTACATAAAAAACATCTTCAAGTAACCGATAAACAAAAGGGGAGTGGGTACCATGCCTTGTGTCTGAAACGAGGAGGTATTCCAGGTAGTCAACCGTTCTGTAAAGCTCATTGAGCATTACCTGCCTTGGTATTGCGGATTACGGTGAGTTCTTTTTCCAGACGGGCAATCTGTTCCTTTAGTTTCTGTATGTTACTGTCGAACTGCTTGAGTACGGCTTCAGCATTTTTGCTTAATGCGAAGAAACTTTTGTTGTTTTCGAGTGTGGCCAGTTCTTCCTGCGCCTTTTTAATGCGGTCTTTTACCTTACGTTCTTCCGTTTGCAAGCGGTTTTTACCATCCGAACTGCCGGCAACACCGGCATAATGGTCTTTCATGACACGCTGCTTCATGTTATCGCTGTTACGTCTGAATTTGGCAAACAAAATATCTCCAATTTCACGGTATTCTTTTTGCAGGTTGAAATAAGCCTTACCACTTACAAAGCCACTGGCTGCCCAGCGCTGCTGACATTCTTTTAGTTTTGGGAAAACATTATCAACATCTTCCATTTCCAGCAGTTTTTTCATATCGGCAATAATGGCTTCTTTAACAGCTATACCAATTTTATCATCTTCACGGCGTTGCTTCTGCCATGTGTTTTTTCTGGCATAGAAATGATCAACCCGGC
>RGEC01000012.1 GCA_009918425.1 Bacteroidota bacterium | reverse complement strand
GCATGGACGCATGCTGTCATCCTCATTATTTTGGCTTTTGTGATTGCCCCAGCCCTTATCAATATTGCCTCCGGCTTTATCCCTTATCCAAAATTCCCTAGTTAGTGGCATAAAAAAAGCCCTTTAGAAGGGCTTTTTTTCTTTGTGGTATCGGACGGAATCGAACCGCCGACACAAGGATTTTCAGTCCTTTGCTCTACCAACTGAGCTACGATACCTTGTTCTGCCGGGCTTTCGCCAAAAACAGGGTGCAAAAATAACACTTTTATACTTTACCTGCAAAAGCAATTGCAAAAATCATTGGCTAAGCCCAGATATGCCCCAAAACGGGTAATTGCCAAGGCACTTTTAGGCTGTTTTCACTTCCCGATACAGAACTTACTGAAGATACTATCCAGTAAATCATCGGTTGTTATTTCTCCTGTTACCTCACCCAGTGCTGCCAATGCTTCCCGAAGGTCAAATGCCAGCAATTCCTTTGATGTGCCGTTTTGAACAGCCACAATAACGCGTTTTAAGGCACTCTCCGCTAATAAAAATGCATGGAAGTGCCGTTGATTGGTTATTAACGTCAGATCGCCTGAAATGGGCTTAAAAGCGGAATTTTCAAGTAAAAAAGTCTTTAATCTCTGCCTGTCATCTGCATTCTTACCGGAAAGGGCCAGAAAACTACCCGAACCGCCGGCCAATGCCGCCTCTTTCCAAACCTGAGCGTCCCATTCTCCCAACAAGTCAATCTTATTACCCAAAACCAATAAATGTTGGGTTTTACCTGAAAGAGCCCTTAAATCCTCTTCAAGGACATCGGGAGTACTTTCAGCCATATCCGCCACATACAAAGCCATAGCCCCACCTTCCAGATATTTATAAGTACGCTCTATACCCAGTTTTTCAATAGTGTCTGTGGCCTCGCGAATTCCTGCGGTATCTATAAGCCTAAAACGCAAACCCTCTATGGTTATTACGTCTTCCAATGCATCGCGTGTAGTTCCGGCAATGTCTGAAACGATGGCTCTCTCTTCCTGCAGCAACAAATTAAAAAGTGTGCTCTTCCCTGCATTGGGTCTACCTGCAAGCACCACCTGCACTCCTTCCTTTACCGCGTTGCCCTGCGCAAATGTTTGCAACAGTAACTGCACCTTTTGCAATGTCTCAGAAAGCGATTGCATCAATTCATCACGTTTCGCAAATTCCACATCCTCCTCACTGAAATCAAGTTCCAGTTCTATCAGTCCGGCAAAATCGATGAGCCTTGTTCGCAACAGGGAAATTTCTGCAGATATACCACCTCTCAGCTGAGCCATAGCTGCCTGATGCGAGGCCGCGGATTCAGCGGAAATAACATCTGCCACCGCTTCGGCCTGGGCCAAATCAAGTTTCCCGTTTAAGAATGCCCTGAGTGTAAACTCCCCCGCCTCAGCCGGCCTGGCTCCCAACCTACACAATGCCTGTATCAACCTATCAACAATATAGGGTGAGCCATGGGTGCTAATTTCTATTGTATCATCGCCAGTATATCCTGAGGGGTCTCTGAAAACCGTCAACAAGGCTTCGTCTATTAAACCTTGCTCATCCCAAAGCGCCCTGAAATGAACTGTGTGGCTCCCTGCATTTGAAACCGGCTTCTTCAACATCCTGTCTACCAGTTCAAAAACACCCTGACCGCTAACACGCACCACAGCAACCGCACCCACACCGGCAGGGGTTGCACGTGCCACAATGATATCCTGTCTGTTTCTCAACCCCACAAAGGTACAAACAAAAAGCCCCGACCTATGGCCGGGGCTTTCATTAAGTGTCAATTTAATTAGTTGGCACGAATAAGATTCACCGATCCGGTAACATACTTCTGCTGTTTGCCTTTGAATCGGTATGTCAGCTGATAGAAGTAAGTTCCTTCTGGTACTTCAGGACCTGTGTTGTTCACACGTCCATTCCAACCCTCTTTTGAATTTTCGGTTTGGAACACACGTTCTCCCCAGCGGTTGAAGATTTTCAACTCAAACACATCCTGACCCTGAATAGGCACTCGGTAGGTATCATTCTTACCATCGGCAGTACCGGGTGTAAACACGTTGGCCAGATATATGAACAGATCGACTACAACCTGTTTGCATATAGTATCCGAACAACCCGTAGCATTCTTGGCAATCAGACAAACCCAGTATTTACCACTGCTGTCATAAGACCATTTTACCTGCTTATCATTAGACTTCAGATTTTCAATGAAATTCTTGGGCAAGGTATTTTTGATATCATTCTGATGTCCGAAGCCCCAGCGCCATTCCGTACCATTGATATCTGTGCGGGTAAATACATAGTCGGGTTTACCACTGGAATCAATAGTGAAGTCTGCAATTACGCTATCTACCAGGAACGTATCTATCACAGGCGGTGTCGGACACCAGGGTCTGGGGTGTGTACTTCCATAATCTGCTAGGTGTGTAACCCTGTATTGACCCGGAACCGTAAATACCCGCTTGTAGTTCTTGGTGGTAACTGTTACAGTGTCCACTTTACCCGTACTCAGGTTCTCAAACCGCCACTTGTACGATTTGAACAAGGTATCGGAGTTGTCTACAAATTCATTGGTATCACCGGGACAAATAGAGGGCTTAACAATGAATCCACGCACTGTATCACGTTTGATAACGGTTACAATAAAGGCACGCTGACCACTCGCAGTATCAGGATAGGTAGCAGGACAGAAACGCTTTAGATTTGGCGGAATGAACAGGGTATCATACTGCTCAAGGAATACATAGTATTTGCCTGGCTTGGTGTAGATGTGCGTAACAAAAGTATCCTTTTTGTTGTTCAGTGCACCATCACCGTAGAACCATGTCCAGTCAGCCCCTGCGGTAGCAGTATCAGTCAGGTTTTTAAACCTTACGGATTCACCTTCGCAAATGGTAATATCAAAACCGGCGTAGTCTGCGTACTCAAATTTAGGACGAGGACCGGGGATCTTAATCCAGCGCTTAATGGTATCGGCACATCCTTGGTCTGTCTTTGCAAAGATGGTAATCAGGAACCAGCCGTTACGCGTGTATTTATGCGCAATGTTGGGAGGTAGCAGTTCATCCGAAGATTTTCCACGGCTGAAGTAGTTGGTCTTCTTATCTCCCCAGTCAATGAAATATTCGCGGATAAAGTCACACTCGATGGGTGCAGGTCCGTTACAATTTTTGATTGCCCATCTGCAAGGATCAAACAGTTGAGTACTGTCATAAAGCTCAATAATTGAGTTACACGAAGGCACCGACAGATTTAGTCCGAACTTAACATCAAGGCGGGTAATGAACAAACGTTTGCTGATGGTATCACGACATCCTGTAGAGTCACCTACGGCTACGCGGAAAGTATAAACACCTGAATCGTTCTTGTAATAGAGTGTTTTTGGATCATTAGGACCTCCACCCAACTGGAACCAGGGTGTACCTACACCGGTAGCACCATAAGGAGCACCACCAAATTTGGTTACAGGGTTATTGGGATCATCATCCTTTTTATTCCAGTCCCAACGTGTGAAAGGCTCACGGTTTTTAACTCCGGCAAAAATATCTGCCTGACGCTGTGCATCTCTCCAGTAATCCACAGGATCCCAGGTACCGAAGTTAAGCGGATCGGGATGGAAGTAGCGTAAATCCAGTCTGGCCTGCAGGTTGGTTGCCTGATCCTGACAGATGGTTGAATCCGGCAATTCTATCATGGCAGCAAAACCTACTATTACCGGGTATGCTGCAAATTCGTCACACTTACCATTGGCAGAAGTCATGCTTATGCTGGCCAGGTGATAACCGGCCCATGGAGAGCGGAAAGTATACGCACGGTACTTTTTATTGCCAACAATGGCTGAGTCAAGCGGTCTAATATTGGTATCCCGCTGATGGATAATCTTCTTAAACTTAGGATCAGGGCGCAGATAGAATTTAATGAAACGGCCAAAACCATTGGTATCAATACAACCCAGAGCACCGGTAGCCGGCTGTCCAATGATACCTTTGTTATTCCAAATCATACGGGTAATCTGAGCGGGATCGAGGGCAAAAGGATCAAAACCACGTGCCTCTACACGCTCCTTAATTCTATCCCAAACAGCAGATACATCTGCAGCAGTATCCCATTTGCTGATGATAGCTGTAACGATAGTATCCGGAGTTTTGTCCAGCTTACCTTTATGCTTTCCATCATCCCAGGCCACAGAACGATCCGAACGAGGGTCATCCTGCCAGTCGGTAGTGCAGGGAACCGGTTCAGGACGAATCTCGAAACGGCTTTGAACCATATAATTGTAGATTTTTTTAGTACCGGAATCTTTCAAATAAACTCCGCGGTAATAATCTTCCTGAATCTGATAACCCCACTGCTTGCTGTAGAAAGGACTGGCATTGCCGGTTGCAAATTCCCAACGCAGTGTCTTGAGATCATCATTACGTGTTTTGTTGGCAATGATTGGGCGAACTACAACAGGATCGTTTTTACAAATCTTGCGTACACCACTTGGGTTAGCTGTAGGGGTAATCATTTCAAACGTAGGATCAATCATGGGGAAACAAGCAAACTTGTCGTAGTACTGGGTATCAGCACACAGGGGTGGATCACCTACAGTACCACCTTTTTTCACACCATTACCTACAATGATACCTACAGTAATGCAACCGTTGGGGTTACAAACCTCAGAAGCACTGTACTGTTTTGAGAAACGCGAAGGCGGATTGGATGCAATCTGATAACCCATATACGGCATACCGGGAGGTCGGTTACCGGGTGTTAAACCGCTGGTAAGTGTAGTCCAGGTTGTGGGCTTACAGAAAGTATCGTAGTTAATTCCTACATAGGAGAATGTACATCCCGGCTTCAAATCACTCAGTATAAAGGTAATACCATACTGAGGGTTTTTACCACCCAAACATTCAATCGCATCTTTTACCAGACCGGATCCCACACCGCCTGCATTGGCATGCAGCATTGATAACTGTTTGATGGCTTCTGATGTACAGGCCAACGGATGACAGGTATCGGCATGCAATAGCTTCACATTGTTACACGAAGGTATTTTCGCGTAGTACAATTCTCTCCAACGCTTGTAATCTACTTTATAGTCAAGACCTGCAGTTCCTGGGAATGTGCGCTTGATGAAACCAATAATTCTGGGTTTCTCACCCTTTTTGGTGCGGATACGCAGTAAGGGTGCGGGTAGAGTGTCTTTCTTGAGGAATACCGTGAACAAGAACCTAAATGAATCTGTTTTGCTGGTAAGCTTAATGACCTGTTTAGGAGCCAGATTGAGTGTTTTGGGACCAATATGGCGGGTGAAGGGGCCACCCTGAGGGCCAACATAAGCGGTGTCTCCGGTCTTTAACTGCACATCCACGTTATTTGTGATGTAGCGTTCTGCCGGACCTCTAATACCTTTTTCCCAGAGATATGTTTTTGTTTTGTTTAAAGCGTATTTAGACTGGTTGGCAAGCAAGCTGTCTGCTTTGCTCTTGGGTATTACCAGCAAGGTATCTTCAATAATCCAGTTGGTATCCGAGGGCCAGACATTAATTTTCTTACACAGCTTGGTGCTTTCTATGAAAATTGCATCCTCCATAGGTGCATTTTTGAAATCGGAAAGCATTACCAGATCCCAGCTCTTATAATAGTGAGTTGGCAAGGAATCGTTGCTGTACTGACAGTTAACGTTTACGTTTTTATTATTTGCACGATCGGTAGTACACTTAGGTGCATAAGAGTCACCAAAATCCCATACACGAACGGCGCACACGCGCTGACGGAACAACGGATCCACAAAACCTTTGGGTTTTACCCAGGTCTGGTTGTTATCAAACACGTGGCCAGGGTGATTATTGCCTGCCCATTTCTTGAATGTGCTGTCATCATTCCACATGTTCTTGTCGTTGTGGTAGAATTTAGAGAAGTTCTTGAAGTGAACGGTATCCTGAACATCTTTAGGACACTGGAATACCTCAAATTCAGCAATTCTATTGAAAGGAATTTCAATGGTAGATTGCGGGCCTATGATGATTACGGTATCGTAGGCTACCTTCTTACGGGTAATACCACCACAAACAATGTCATAGGTAAATTTAATCTGGTACGGACCCAAGCCAGAGAACGAGTGAGGAGGAGCTAAAGAACGGTTATTAACGTTCTGTGGTCCTGTGGGTGGATCACCAAAATTCCAGTTGAAGCTGGATATACCTACAACCGGCTGCGGTACAAGGCTAAATTTAATCTCAGGATCAGAAATACAGGTTGAATCCTTGTCAGCTACAATCTGATATTCTCCTTTAAGCACCTGAGCTGCTGCCTTCATCTCGAATGAATCCTTACAACCATCAATGGTTTCAATGATCATTTTGATATCATATACGCCGGGCTTGTAGAATTTCTTGGTGATGTTAGGACCCCATTGGTTGCCTGTGGTTCCGTCGCCCCAGTACCAGGTAATAGTTTTTACCTTATTCTGTGCAATCCTGGAAATGTTTTTGATTATAGCAGTTACTGAGTCACAATCTACAGGCTTATTGCTGGTAAATGCCGGACCTATAGCTTCACGCACTTTGGCTGCACAAATGACGGTATCGCTGGCGGTACAGCCATTCGCATCAGTGTATTCCACATACAAATCAAAACAGCCGCCACGAACGTCCTTGATAGAATAGCAGAATGGGTTTACCACGCTGCTGTTTTGGAAAAACTGACCGTCACCCACTACATATTTAGCGGAGCGGATGGGCGAACCATTCGGGTTTTTGGTAGAATCACTGAAACAGAACAGGTTATTCTTAAAACACTGTTCAGGCTGGCTCAGCAATTTCAGTTTTGGAACCGGACTGGTCTTAATGGTCAACTGAATGGTTGAAGTACACTTGACACCATTGATGGTCGTGATGTAGCGGATATTTTTAACACCCGGGGTTTTAAAAGCATAGTTCAGGTTTTTCTGTCCTGTGGCTGTGTTTTCACCGTTAAAATCCCAGTCATGGGTAGTACCCGTGCTGGCACCTAAAAACGATAAGGGTGAACCCACACAAGGTGATCCGCTGTACTGAATGGTACATTGTGCTGTAGCAAAATTACCTGCAAAAAGCAGGACCAATGCCGGCACAATCTTCTTGAAAATGGCTGTATAACCTTTCATAATTTTATTTTTCCTGTTTTGGGAAGCCTCAAAAATATTGTTTTTGAGGGAAAATACCACATTTTCAGTGATATTTTTTGTGTTGCTGTGATGATTCATCGTATTCATACACTTATTATTTTCGTTGTAACGAATTGTATTTTATTGTTTTATCTGTTTAAAAGTACGTTTTTGGTGTAGGTTACTGGCTGTTTTCCACCGGTAGTTCTGTAGGTAATGGTTACCCGGTAGGTTCCTGCGGGACATTCCGATGACGCGCATTTCCCATTCCACCGCAGTGCAGCATGATTGCTGACAAAAACCTGTTTCCCGTTTCTATCTGTCACCACCTGGTTAAATGATACTACTTCCGGCAGGGTCACTATAAGCTCGTCATTAACACCATCGCCATTGGGTGTGAAAACATCTGGAATACTAAGCCCTGCATGTCGCTGACGGGCTACCACCCTGCATACGCCCGAGTCTATACAACCTGCAGACCTGAATACCAAAACCTTCACTTCGTATTCTGCATTCAAATCAGCATACGTATGTTGTGCAGTATTCCCTGAGCCTGATTCTCCATCCCCAAAACTCCATGAACTATAAGCTGCTGCCGGTAAAACGGGCAAACTAAATGACCAGTTATTTTCCATGCCTGCTCTCACAGAAGTAATCTTCAAACTTCTTCCGCAAGGGGCATCTGCTGTGGAATTGTGTTCCTCTATAACCAATTTTTGGGGCCGTGTTTCCTGCGTGGGCTGATCCGGCTTTTTATTCGAAGTGTTTTCCCCTGCATTGGCAATGATTTGATCGCTCACATCATCAGCTGCTTTTGGCTGTGCAACTGTTTCCGAAATTGGATTTTCTACTGATTTTTTGGGGTTAACCAACAAATTTTCTTTGGCGGATTTTTGATCCTGTTGCTGTTCTGTCCGATATCCCTTTTCCTCAGAATTTTTATGAATTGAGTTACCTTTCTGAACAGGACCGCCCTTTTCATTGGAAGTAAATATTGAAACTGCGGCACCAATGCTGATAACGCCCACTGCAACCCAAGTCCAAATTGATTTAAAAACTACAGTAGCCAAACCCGGCGCAGTAGCAGGCAACCCGGCAGAAACAGCCTCCCACACACCCGGTGGGGGTGTAATTCCGCCGTCTTTCAATCCGTTGCGGAACAATTCATCTATGGGGTTTTGTTCATTTGCCATTTCTTATCCTTTTTCTGTGAGTTTAAGTTGCAACAACCTTCTTGCTTTAAAAAGCTGGGTTTTGCTTGTATTCTCGCTGATCCCCATGAGTTCGGCAATTTGACCGTGGTTGTAACCTTCAATTGCATAGAGGTTAAATACGGTTCTGTAGCCTACAGGGAGGGTTTGCAGTAAAGCCAGTAAGTCTTTCATGCCCAGCGCAGGAAACACAGTGGCTTCCACACCCAGATGGGTATGATTTTCCAGTTCTTCTGCATAGGGCTCTTGCTTCAGTTTTTTTATAAAATCCAGGCACGTTGTGACAGCAATACGCTTTGTCCAGCCCTCAAAAGAGCCCTGAAACCTGAAGTTTTTCAGACTTTCGAACAACTTGATGAAGGATTCCTGCAACATATCTTTGGCATTATCAGGCGACCCGCAATACCGCAGGCAAATGGCATACATAACCGGAGCATATTTTTGATACAAAGCTTGCTGGGCAAGGGCATTCCCTTCCAGGCAGGCCTTGACCAATTCGCTCTCCGTGATGTCCGCATTCAATGATGCCATACCGGTATTTCATAGACCCTGATTACCCTAAAGAAGAATTTCGGTATCAAAGGGTTGCTTTGCAATAAAAAAAATTAAAATAGTTTGCTGATTTTGAAGGAGAGGTCTGTGAATATCATCTTCACGTTGCCATTTCTCTCTACTTCATAAATGGCTGCATCCAAAACATCAAAAATCCCAAAGATCTTTTTAGTCGACATCAGTTTGCCCAATTTTGTCACAAATTCTTTCTCGTGCTCATTGAGTCCATTGCGCTCTCCCAGATGTTCCATAACAGCGATTGCCCGCATAATCTCTATGCCGTAAAGCAAAAGGCCTTTGATATATTCACGTCCTTTTCCGCTAAGCTCTTCAATCCATTTGGCAGACAGCAGCATGTTCTTTTTGTAGCAATACAACATCCATTGTCTGAAGGGTTCCATGTAGGGACTTTCGGAGTTGGAAGCGAGTTCGCGTGCCTTAATCAAATCACCGCCGGACATCATGGAAAAACGGGCAGCTTCTTCTCGCGTTATTTCCAGCTGCTGAGCCAGATAAGAGGTTAGTTCTTCCTCATCTATTGGTGGAACCCGCAACAGTTGCGTACGTGAAACTATGGTGCTCAGCAGCTTATCAGGCTGGCTGCAAACCAGCAAAAACAAGGTATCCGGCGGAGGTTCCTCTAAAAATTTCAGCAATACATTACCTTCTTTACCCAAAAATTCCGGAAGCCATAGCAGCAATATCTTGTATTTGCTTTCATAGGCTTTCATGGATAGATTTCGAATAATAGCACGGCACTCCAGGATGGGAATATTGCCTTGTTTGTTTTCTGCGTTCAGGAGCCGCATCCAAGATTCATAACTCAGATATGGATCTGTCTGTAATGCTTTTCTCCACTGGGGATATAGATCTACGCAGGTATCACCGGAACTGGAAGGAAATGGGAAGGAAAAATGCAAATCAGGGTGGGTGAAAGACTGCATTTTACGACAGGCATCACATTCTCCGCAACTATCCTCAGGCAGTGGATTTTTACAGAGCAGATATGCGGCAAAAGCCAATGCCACAGGCAAATTTCCCGCTCCTGACTGCCCCAGCACCAGTTGTGCATGAGGCACACGACCACTGGCAGCCATGGCTGTCAACTTGGATTTCAGCGCTTGTTGGCCGGCAATCTGCTTAAACTGCATTTTCGGGTCGGGTTTTACGGTATCTCAGTATAAAAACAATAACACAAACAGAAAATACAGCTATGGCTATGGCCTGGCTGTGGCTTAGCAGACCATTTAACACATAACCCCGTTCCTCATCACCCCGGTATTTTTCTGTAAAAAATCTGCCTATGGCATACACTATGCCATAGGTTAAGAAAAGTTGGCCGTCAAACCACTTCTTCTTTTTCAGAAATAGCATCAGCCCAATGGCAGAAAATAATATCATTGCATCCCACAGTTGGGTAGGATAAAGAGGGGTATTAAGCGGAGAGGCATGGCAGTTGGGATTGGTAAAAACAATGGCATTAGAACCTGTTGAAACTTTACCGTGGCAGCATCCTGCAAGCAAACAACCGAGTTTACCAAATGCATGCACCATGGCCCCGGCAACACCCGCATAATCAAATGCTACCCATGCATCAACTGATTTCTTTTTGAACCAATATATTAGGGCGGGCACAGTAAGGAGGAAAGAACCGTAAAACACGAAACCATTGCCAAACGACTTGAAAAGCAAACCGGGATTACTAACATAACGGCCGGGATCTTCCAGCCAATAAAATATTTTGCCCCCCAGCACAACCGAAGCGAAGCACAACAGAAACATTTCGCTCACATCCTCAGATTTCAAACCATGTTTCTTCAGGTTAGCCAGCATATAAGCATACGCAAGCATCACCCCAATGAATATCATCAGTCCATAACCCTGAATGGTAAAAGGCCCCAGTGAAAATATCTCGGGATACATGAAACAAAGATAAAAAACAATGCCTTAAGCGACGGTATGTGTGCGTATCTTTTCTGCCGTTTCGGCAAGCTCTTCCTGTGTTGGCTTAAGTTTCGGACGGGTAAAGTTAATGTCTCCCACTTCGTTCATAGGTACCAGGTGAATATGCGCATGCGGTACTTCCAGACCAATTACTGCCACACCAATACGCTTGCAGGGTATGGCCTTTTTCAGCCCCTTTGCCACCTCCTGTGCAAATGCCCATAATGCGGTGTATGCAGCTGTATCCAGGTCGAATATATAATCCACTTCTTTCTTGGGTATGACCAATACATGACCCTGCACCAGTGGCATTACATCCAAAAAAGCGAGCAATTTCAACTACTTCGCCTTTGGCTTTTCCCAACAGTCCTGCACCGATGGCACTTTTCACACTGATTTTATTTTCCTTGAGGTTGGCTTCCGTTTCACTTACCAGCTGATAGACGGCTTCTTTGCCCACGTTGTGGTTCATAACCTTAACCTTACACAGTATAGAAACTTTACTTGTATCCAGCTGAGAACTGTCAATAACACGGGCATTGGCAATGAGGGTTTCCATCTGCCTGATTTTATCTTCCAGGTGCCCCTGAGCTTCTTTGGCCGCATCGTATTCGGCATTTTCGCTCAAATCGCCTTTATCCCTGGCTTCGGCTATCGCCTGGGTGATGCGGGTTCTTTCTTCTGTTTTCAGAAAATGCAGTTCATGCTTGATTTTCTCAAGCCCGTCTTTGGTGAAATATTGAATATCGCTCATGGGTCTCTTTTAAAAAAAGGTTGCACCGGTGTTTTTACAACGGTGCAACACTGCAAAGTTAATAATAAACTTGTTACGTTCTTATTCGTCGCCGCCACCCAGACCAATTCTCAATCCAAAAGAATGGGTTCCGTCGAAGGGATTGGTAGCACGGTAGCTGTAGTCAAGTGAAATGATATTTGACTTTGACTTTATATCATAACTGATACCGCCACAAAGTCCGGTAAACGCACTTGTACGGTTTTCTTTATCAAACGCCCCTTCCTGGTATACGAATGCAGTTCTAACTGATAAAAAGTTCTTATAGGTATACTCCATACCCAGCGTTGTCTGATTGGTTGTGAATGCATGATTGGTAAATCCAAACCCTACCGTAAGTTTATTGTTGTAGGCATCAGCATCCTTGTCAAGGCGAATATCATAAGAACCGCTGATATTGAGCAAAGAAGGCAATTTTATCTTATCTACCTTGGGTTGCATGGTCTTGGTAAAATCGCCATTGGAGATGATTGCTTTGTAACTCAACCCATCTCCCTGGTGACGCATATCAGGACCTATATTCTTCATAGATACACCGAATTTAATGTCATTCTGCTTGATTTTATTGGCCGTAGGGCGCAGTGTAGTGGTATATTGAACACCGGCATCCAAGCTCATTCCCATGGCTCTGGCATCAGGAATTCCTTCATTTACGGCTCTCACCACCATACCGGCGGATATATTGTTACTAAAAGACTTACTATAAGCCAGACCGATGTTGGTCATATTTACCCTGTAGGTTCCTATACCACCGTATGGATTGCTCTCAGTGGTAATTTCAATAGGCTTGATACCAAATTGCATAACACTGACACCAAAGGTGCCTTTGTCGCCATCTTCGCCCATTTTCTGGCTGAATCCAAAGTTATTGATAGCAATTCCGGATCCCACCAGCCACTGCGTTCTGTTAAAAGCAAGCTCCGTTTTGCTAAGACTTCTATCCAAGCCTGCGGCATTCATATACATCGCTTCGATGCCGGTTACGCCACCACCGTTAGCCCATCCCCAGCCGCTGCTGCGAGCCCATCCGTTGATGGTAAGTTGCATGGCCCCTGCCTGTCCCTGACGTTCAGGATTGCCCGCATGAAGGGCAGAAAAACCTGCCAGCATGCTCAAGGTAATTGCTGCTATATATTTTGTTTTCACTGTGTTTTTTTATTAAGTTTTAATACGTATCCAGATCAATGGCATGCATAATGCCGTACCATCGAACAATTTTCTCACCTAATCCTGGGGCCTTTACGTGAATCAGGTAAAGACCACTTGAAATCGGCACGTTATTACCATTTTTCAGGTCCCATTCATAGTAGGTTTTCTCATCAGCTTTGCTGATTTTACGTATGAAGTTACCTGCCATATCATATACGGTAATGGTACATGTTGGTGGCAGGTTTGTTATCTTCACCCTGCTGTCGATCGGGCTGTTTTCGTATTCGCTGTAGGCTCTATAGGGGTTCGGAACTACATTCACAAGATCCAGACTCTTCTTACCCACTTCCTTGTTAACCGTAGGTGCAATATCCGCAGCATCAAATGAATACAGGGGTCGGTTGTTGTTCAAGGTGCTTCCGGTATTGAAGGAAGTATATGCCTTCTGGATATTAATCTTGAATTTCACATCCGTAGGAGGTACACCATTGGCCATATCATAACCCGGCGCCAGGTATGTTGGGATTACCCACATGGCCTGACTGAGGAATCTGCGTTTTTCAAGGGTACCTGTAGGCACGTTGGCCAAGCCTGTGCGGAAGCGATTGAAGTTTGCATCATCTTCACCGTAGTAGCGTTCGCCTTTGATGGCACGGTTTGTCATGGTGAGACCTGTGCCGAAGATATATATGAAGTGCTTACCACCCAGTGCCGGGTAATTTCCATTGTCATTGTATACCTTATCTGTTGGGTTCCAAATCATATCACGGCCATTTTCACCGCCCAGATAACTGTCTTCACTGAAGGCAATATTCAGGCGCTCACCGGTTTCCATATTGATTGCATAACCGGGGAACCAGCTCAGACCCGTATTACCTGACTGTGGGTTAAGGTTACGGTCACGAGACGTACCGGAACGCATAGAGAATTTATAAATAGAACCTTCATTGCTGTTACGCACCTCATCGTCCGACATTTCAATTACCGCGCAACGTGTCCATTTGCTTCTATCCTTGGTGATTACGAGTTCTATACTTGCGACTTCCGACAAGGGGTTATCGGTTGCGCCATTACTGGTCCAGGCAAAACCATACGTATTTCTGCCATTTGTTGGATTCAAAGCTGCACGCGCAGTCAAGGCATAAGGCGCAATTCTGCCGTTCCAGATTCTTTCATATGCCTGTCCGGGATCCAGTGCGGCACCACTTGCATCCGTAAAGTCATGAAGATGTGCGTCGAATGTTCCTCCGCGACCATTGGTTCCGGAACGAATCCAGTTTTGCCACAAGGCACCGCTGGTGGCCGTACTTTGAGCATCATTATCAATAACAGCCGTTAGCCATTGTTTGCCATTGTCTTCCCATTCTACAGACCATGAAACCATGCTATTGGAAGGATCGGCTTCTGCATTTTCACCCGGGTTTTTTACCTGGGTAATCTCAATACTCAGACCCCAGTCGGCCAGGCTAACATTAGGATTGGCATTGTTGAATGCACGGTATTTTCCTTTGGCAGGATATTCAAAATTTCTGCCTTGTAGAGATTCGAATTTAGTACCCAGTGTGGTATCACCTGCCAGCGTATCACCTGTGGTTTTGTTTACAAGTACCCAATAAGAATTGGCAGTCATTGAATCACGCAGGAAAGTGGTATTGGAACTGCTGCGCTCTTTAAAATACAACTCAAATTTGGCATTGGGCACCTTAACCGGATCAATCACTTTTACCGATACCGGTCCCATACCACCCATATATGTAGGGTTATTGCTGATGCCATTGTTCAAAATTTCATCAACGGTTTCTTTGGTAAACTCCAGAACATTACCTCCGTTGCCACGGCCTTCAATTCTGGTAAGTTTAGGGCCACTGCCATAGCTGCTGTTCAGAGCGGTTCCAAAATTCTCAGGCTCGGTTTTGTGAGGCACAGCCCTATATACCTTAATATTTCTGCGACCGGCCAGGAACTGATTGGGATCAGCCTGTAGCGGATCATCTGAAATAGTGGCATATGAAAGAACCATATAATAATATGGTTTAAAGTCAACCAAATCTGTAGTCATATACTTTATTAATAATCTGAGCACGGTTATTTTTGATATCGCACTGGAACAACAGACGGGCTTTGTCAATATTATCAAGATCACCGGTATTCACAGTACCATCTTTCAGCTGATAAATCATATAACCCTCAAACCTGTATGTCTTGGTCTGATTGTTTGCATCTTTATAAGTTTCCTGATAAGCCTCAACCTTGTCTGAACCTGTATTCAACATTTTCAACACCAACTCCTGGTTAAGTTCCTGAATTTCAACATCTGGGGCATTCGGACCATCCAGAATTTTAAAGTTGTTGTTGAAGAGTGTTTGTGCCTTATCCGAAGCAAGTTTCAACACATTTAATGAACCCAAAGATCCACCGCTGGTAGTTCTTGCCCAAACCACGCCTACGGTGATCCGCTGAACCTGACCTCTTTTCAGTTCGAATGGTCCGGTACTTTGTATAAAACGACGGTCACCGGGTTTATTACCGCTTGATTTTTCAGTCCAGCTGCTTCCCAGGTAATCGGGATCGGTATTATCAGGGAACATATATTTAGCCGGCTGACTGCCACCAAATCCGGTTCCACCGCGGGTTACTGTCTGACCACCCAGCCATTTGCCCTGTAGCAGGTTGTAAAATTCGGGAGCCAGATCGGGGTTTCCGCGAATGGGATCATTGTCATTGTTATAGTACATAAAATGGCTCAGCCCCATCTGATTACCTGCAGTATCCGTAGGTCCTTCGAAGTAGTCAACACCAATTGTTGGAGGATTCAGTCCATATCCCAATACTCCTTCATCCTCATCATCACCGTTATAACAATAACCCAAACTGCGGTTAACATCACAACCCACATAATCATCTGCGTAGTTACCCAAATCGGCATCCACCCATTGACCCATATAACAATCATTAAGGGTAGTGAAACCGCGGTTGATGATTTTGGTTGTGTAGAACGTCATATTGTTTACTTCATCATTGGTAGCAAACGCAAAACCTGTAGTCTGACATTCAACACCGATAGGCTGACCTTGCGTTTCAGAGTGAATGTTTCCGCGGTCATTGAAAACCCACCATATGAACATATCAGGCTGTCTGTCTACACCGTTTTCACTCACAGGGCGTCTTTCGTCAAGCACAGGGTGCTCACCCAAATCGGGCTCGTATACACCATCGTTATCAATATCCTTGAAAGGAGCCAGGTAGCGAGATTCATTACCGGTTTTGGTAGCGCGGTCTCTGCCGGCAGGCCATTCACGGATATCGTTGGTTTGAGAAATAAATTTACTTTCTTCAAATTGCTCCAAATCATCGCGGGTAATCTTCCACATGCGGTTGTAATTCTTACAGCGAACAGGATCGGTACTGGCTGTAGTGGTATCCAGCGGACCGGGCCAGAAGTCTGAACCGCGCTGACGGTAGGTCATAGCCGCCAGTTTAAGGCTACCACCGTTATCCTTACCACCAATCCATATGGCACCTGAGAACAGGGAATGCTTGCGAACAGCATTGGGATCTGTAACCTTGGGTATTTCATATTTGGGATTGTTCAAATCCCACCACATGTCGCCACCATTCAGCAGCTTGGTTCTTACGTTGTTTATATCAAGGTCGGCACTGGTTGAGGCCGGTTCGCAGGTATTGGCGAACATTACGAGGCGCTGGTCGTCGTTTTGTGTGGGACGAACCCTTGAGGTTCCCACTACAGGTCTGGCATTAACAGCAACAGACAGAACGGCAGTCGCAACGAACAAAACACTTTTCACTTGATTGATTTTCATTGGATTTCTGTAATTGAAGTAAAACATTAATTAAAATTCATACGTATACCTACACGGACGTTTCTGGGTGCACCAAAATTTCCGGTTTGAGAGTTCAGCAGGATTTTGTACAGATCGGTGTAGCTCTGCGCGTCAATCTGGTTGCGCACAAGGAGTTGACCGGCCTGTGAGTTAAGGAAACCGTCATCCATGGGCTGACCGGTGAAGGGGAACACACCCACAACATTTTTGGTATTAAGTACGTTCTGTACCCACACAAAAACGTTCAGCTGCAGGGGATTATCTTTACCGGAGCGCTTAAGGCTAAAGCCTTTGGTGATGTTTATATCAATAGTTTGCTGCCAGGGCAGGCGTGCACCATAAGGAACACCTTTAATCTGCGCTCTGTCCACCGCACCAATCTGCACAGGACGGGTAGTGGGCGTGTAGGGAGCGCCGCTGTAGGCATTTGCGATGATGTTAAAGCTTGTAAACTTGAAAATCTCTTTTCCCCCAACCACAGGACCTGTGTACAGATTTTTCTTGGTTTTTAAATCTTTACCACCGGCCCATGCCCAGGTAGCAGAAAGTTTAACGTTGTGGCGGATATCGAGCTCTCCCAAAGGAATTACGTTTCTCAAGTTGGGCTGGTTGCTGGCAATAAGAGCGGCTTGCGAGTTGATATTGGAGCCTGTTCCATCAGCGAACTGCATCATGTAGCTGGCCAATAGGCTGAGCGGTCCAATTTCCTCCATTACAAAAGTTCCGCGGAAACCGGTGATGGTGGCGAAATCAATGTTGCGATAGGTAGTGTAAGTAACCGGGAAGCCCTGAGCTATCTGATACAGACCGAAGTCACGGCGGATTTCCGAGTAGGAAGCAGCCATTTCAAGTCCTTTGTTCTTCCTGCGGCCAAAGAGCTGTTTGTAACCTACTTCATAGTCAGTTTTCAAACGACTTTTGAGATCACCGTTTGAAATGGTTGATCCCTGGCGATTCTTCAGGTAATACAATTCATCAATGGTAAGGAAAGAAGCTCCGGAGTTGGGTCTTTGTGCGAGCACATCATAACTTACGTAGAAAGTTTTGCGGCCGGGTTCCAGCGGAAAGCTGAACCAAATACGGGGCAGGAAGTTCAGTGCAGGGGTAAAATCACGGAGCGCTTCTTTACCCAACACCAGGCTATCGGTATTGGTAGCTACCAGATAAGGCGCGATGCGTCCGTTTGAAGTCTGGTTGGCAAGGAATTCAGGGTTGCGCTGTTCGCTACCGTCAGCGTTATACCAGCGGTCGCCGTTGCGGTAACCTACAATTTTGGTTGGCGATTTCAGATCGTTGACGTATACGGCGTAATCGTTGCCAATATTATCAGGATGTGTAATATTAAGTCCATTGATTTGCTTAACCTCAGCCGCTGTGCGAATGGGATAGAGCGTGTATGGATCTTTTAAAACATATTGGTTGGCATCATAGCTTTCCATACGAAGTCCAAGACGGAAAATCAGGTCTTTAAACTGGAACTGATCCTGCAACCAGGCGGCCATGTATACGGGACGGAAAGCGCCAATGGTGCGCATGGTAGGGTTGTTAAGAAACTCTTCAATAGCCGGTTTTCTGAAAACCTTATTACCCATATGATCATAGCCAAAATAGCTTACATATCCGTTACCATTGTTCAATAGTTCATCGGCAGTAAACATATCTATCGAGAAGTCTCCGGGTTTGTAGCTGTTGATATCCACGAATGTGCGCTCGTCAACGGGTTTACCGTACACATCACGGGCACCCTGTGAAATCAGCTTGTTACGGAAAGAGCGATCAAAGTTGCTCTGATCGGCGTAGTTGATCAGGCGGTTGTAGCGAACGGTATCGGTGAATACACCATTGGCGTCGTAACTAAGAATGGGATTGTTGCGATCCAGTTCAGAAATATGGCGGTTCATCAGCTGACCCATAAGAATCCACAATCCATTGGCGCCCAGGCCATAACCGCGTGAGATCTGCTGTTCATAGTAAACACCGGCCTGCAAATCATGAGGTGTGCGCTCACGACCACCAACTGATTTGGGTTTCACCTGCATCTGACCTATCGCGAATAAAGAGAAACGCTGGGCCTGGTTCTTACTGTAGCCGCTGGTTATACCACCTGGGGTTCCCCAGAGTGAATACACGTTATTGGGATTGAATCCATTCATTAGACCCTGGCTCTGAAACACCTGAGAGGAATTTCTTACGCTAAATCCACGGCTGGCATAATAATCATACACGTTTTGAGTATAACGAGCCCTAAGCGGATTGAGATTGCTTGGGGTAAAAGTCATCAGTGTATCTGCATAGCCTACCAGTTCCCAATAGTTTCTAAGCTGAACAGTGTTACCAAACTGATCAGTAACCGTGCGTGGTTCTTTGTTGGGGTTCTGCTGAGCATCATAGTTTGCATACTGATAAACAGGCATTGGATATGACTGGAAAGTTCCAACATATCCATAGTCAAAAATATTGTTCAGGTGATTGGCATCGCGGCCCATGCCTGATGCATCCTGATATTCGAGGCGTGCAGTGTAGAAAGCACTTTTTATGCTGCTGTTCTTATCTACTTTAAAGTTTTGGGTAAATTGCAGGTAGCTGCGGAAAGTGGTATTATCAGAACGTCCATTGTTTTTGTAATTCATAATGGAGTTGCTGGCCGCAATACCCTGGCTATAGAAATATGAAGCGTAGCCGGTAACGGTAATCTGGTTATTGGGTCGGAATTCCAGTTTTCCGATGAAGTTACCCTGGTATAGAGGAGAGTTGGGACGCGCTTTCAATCGTTCGAAGTCGCTTTCGCGCAAATAGGCGCCGCGGTGAACGAATCCATTGGGCGTTATAATCAGGGGATTCTCTTCCATTTCCCGCAGTTTGTCTTCTTTTACCACATAAACTCCTGTACGCGTGGGAGCGGGATCTTTGAAATAGCCGAGGTTACCGTTCAGTACAAAGCCCAGTTTTACCAACTCCTTGGTTGTGCCGGTTTCGTCTTTATATTTTTTCTTCCACAGCGGACCCGATATGAAACCCTCAACTGTATTGTATCCAAAAGGGTCCAGACCCTGAGATGTTATACCTTCCACCGCAGTTACCAATTTGGCAGTAGCTCCGCGAGAAGTATAGCTGAAAGCACCACCTGTAAGGTCACCATACATGGCAGGGATACCACCGATATTTGCTGCAATCGCATCCGTGCCGAGGGTAGGCAGTGCACCTGAACCGATAACACGCATTCCATCGATGAATGTACCATTACCATCAGCACGTGTTCCTCTCACGGAAACACCCTGGGTTGTTGCCACAACTGCAGCGTTGGTTGAAATTACAGCACCCAGACCACGCTGGCTGCCTTGCAACAACTGTTTGTTGGAAACGGATCTTTCATTTTTAATAAGATCCACAGGGGTTTTCTTGGCCACACCGGTGATTACAAGTGTACCCATACCTTGTGTAAGCGTAACATCTTGCTGAGGGTTGAGTCCCACTGAAAGGGGGATTTCGAGTTTTACGGGGTTGTAACCGCTTTTTTCCACTTCCATTTCATAGGTACCGGGATCCTGGGTCTGGAACACGCAGTAACCATCGCTGTCGGTGGTATCTGTCTTCACCAGAATGTCGTTTTTTGACATTTTGATTAGTGCACCTGAGACGGATGCTCCTTTGAAGGTCACTTTCACACGGAAGTCGGCGAAACTGGTTTGAGCCATGGCAGCACCCGCGCAGAGAATGAAAATGGTTACAAAAAGAAGCTTAAGTATGGTTCTGTTCATATGTCTTTTTTCTTTGATCGATGAGAGCCGGGTTTTCATCCGGACTTTCGTTTGCAAGTTTACCCAAAAAACAACGATTTAACAAACCCTTAAATAAAGGTTGCAAAAACCTGCTTTTTTTCTGACAAAAAGATTGATTTTCAACACCAAAGCAACAATACCATGACAAAAGCACCGTCGACTTTACGGTATTATGACATTCTCCGTCTCACTTCACTCGCCAGCACTTCTGAAATCCTTCGGTAGCTTTCAAATGTCCATCCGCCAATGTGAGGGGCTAAAACAGTGCGGGGACTGTTAATCAGCGCATTGAACCACCGGTTTTCTGCTTCTGTAAATGTTTGCAACTGCTCATTTTCGAGTACATCAGCTGCAAAGCCGGCAATATGGTTATTTTCCATAGCTGATAGCACGTCAATTGTGCTAACAACCTCGCCCCTGCTTAAGTTTAAAAGAAAAAATGGCTTTTTGCACTTCTCTATAAACGAACGATCTACCATTTGCCGGGTTTCATCGGTCAAAGGAACATGCAGGGAAATGATATCTGAATGCTGCTTCAGTTCCTCTAATTCCACCTCTTTTACTTGTTTATTCCCAAAATTTTGCTTATATTTATCGAAAGCAAATACCTGTACCCCAAAACTTTGCAGGCGTTCAGCCACGGCTCTTCCCGTATTTCCGTAGCCTATAATACCCACTGTTTTTCCTTTTAGTTCTATCCCCCTGTTCTCTTCCCGTTGCCATATACGACTGCGGACTTCAGCATCCGCACGTGCCAGGTTATGCATCAGTGACAATGCCATCCCTATGGTATGTTCAGCTACCGCATCGGCATTGGCCGAGCCTGCATTAAACACTTCTATTTCCAGCCGAGCTGCGGTGTCAACATCAATATTGTCGGTTCCTGAGCCCCCACGCCCTACCCATT
>RGEC01000110.1 GCA_009918425.1 Bacteroidota bacterium | reverse complement strand
GAAGAATTTAGTTTTTCAAATAATTTAATCTTATTTATGAAATCAACTAATCCATTTTCTTTTATAGTATCAAATACGTTATTAGCAGTGTCTTGGTTAAACCCTTCAAATGCTGAACTTCTGTTAATAAAGATTCCGATGCAGGCTCATCAAGCAAAATTCTGTTCAGAAATTCCATACTGCGCTGATATTTTCCGATTCTTTGAAACATAGAAGCTGCATCAAGCCGCAACATAATGTCGTCGGGGGTTATAGAGAGCGCTTTTTCCATGTGAAGAACCGCCTCATCGGTTTTACCTGCTTTTTCATACAATACTGCCAGCAATGTTTCTGCATTCTCAATAAGCTTATGATCTACCCGCCATTTAAGATCCGTTATGGCCAATTCCCAATCTTCAGCTTCTGTTGCAATCATATAACGCATTTCACGAGCTTCAGCATGTGCGGGATAGTGAATAATGTAACCTGTAATGTCTGTAATGGCAAACTGCAAATTACCCGTGCGCCATAGTGCCAGAGCCCTGTTGAAGTAGGCTTCATGAAAACCGGTGTCGAGCAGAATACATTTGTTTAAATCAACCACTGCCAGACTATATTGTTTCAGTTTAATTCTGGCCACTCCCCTGTTATACCAGGCTGTTGGAAGACCGGGTTCTGCCTTGATAGCCTGGCTGTAGCACTCAAGGGCATTTTTTGAATCCCCGGATTTTTCTGATTGTATACCTTTTTGAACCCACTGCTCTGCTGTCTGGGCAGTCGCCACAGAAAAGTACCAATGCATGAATGTGGTTAAAATCGTGAAAAGTATGTGGTTCGGGAGCCGCATTCTAACAGATATTTGCAAAACACGGGCCGAATTAATTTTTCATCAACCAAAGATGTTCACACCATGAATATAACTTTTTACGGGGCTGCAGGCCGGGTTACCGGTACAAAACACCTCATAACCACAGAACATAATGAGCACATATTGCTTGATTGCGGACTTTTTCAGGGTGAAGGCCGTGCCGGTGATTTCCTAAACAGGCATTTTGGATTCAACCCTGCCGAAATAGACTATGTTATCCTTTCTCATGCCCACATTGATCACTCAGGACTCTTACCGCGTTTAGTAAAAGAAGGATTCAGCGGACCGATTTACTGCAATGAGTCTACCGCTGATTTATGCCGTCTGATGCTGATGGATAGCGCCAAAATACAACAATCAGACATGGAGCGGGTGAACAGACGTCGAATTGCCAGGGGCGAACCCGCACTTGAAATACTGTATGACGAAAACGATGTTCAACAAACTTTGGGGTTATTTCAAACCCTGCGCAATGAGCACTGGACTCATATTGGAAAAGACACACGTGTTTTTTTAACACCCAATGCCCATATACTGGGTTCTGTCTCCATAACATTAGAACTGCTTAAAAATGGCGTACCAACAATTCTCACATTTACCGGCGATATTGGAAGACCCGGTGACAGTATATTGGAAGGGCCCAAAGCTTTCCCACAGTCAGATTACATTATTTGCGAGAGTACCTACGGAGACCGATTACATCCTGCTGCCGAAGACGCAGAAAAGGCATTGCTGCAGCTCGTTTCCGAAACATGTATAGAAAAAAGAGGAAAAATAATCATCCCCGCATTCAGCGTAGACCGAACCCAGGAAATTATTTATATGCTGGACAGACTTGCATACCAGCGCAAATTGCCCAACATCGACGTGTATGTAGACTCCCCCTTGAGTGTGCAAGCCACTCATATTATGGGTCGGCACCGTGAAGAATTTAACCGTGAAATTCTTGATTATATAACCAAAGACGGCAATCCATTTGATTTTCCCACACTGCATTACATTTCAAAAGTGGAGGACTCAAAGAAAATTAATGAAAATAACGGACCTTGTATCATCATTTCTGCAAGCGGAATGGCTGATGCAGGCAGAATAAAGCACCACATAGCCAATAATATTCAGAATGCCGCAAACACAATATTGCTTGTTGGCTATGCCACACCAGACAGCCTGGCAGGCAGGTTGCGGGATGGTGTTAACCCTGTAAGAATATTTGGCGAAGACTACCCTGTAGAAGCACGTGTTGCGAGCATGCCATACTTCAGTGCTCATGCAGATTACGCTGAAATGCTTGACTATCTCTCTTGCCAGCACAAAGCAAGTGTAAAAGGAGTATACCTTGTGCATGGAGATCAGCCGGCCCTGGCCGCCTGGAAAAGCCATTTATTAAACCATGGTTATAAAAATGTGTTCATTGCAGAAGATAAACAAACCATTGAAATAGAATAATGGAAAGTACAGTAAATCAACATCCTAAATTTCAGAAATTATTTATTTTTCTGGGTTTCTTATTCTTAACAAACGCCATTGTTGCCGAGATAATCGGCACCAAAATATTTTCACTGGAAAACACATTGGGAATTCCACCGGCCAATATCTCATTGGGCGGAGAGTCGTTTAGTTTCAACCTAACCGCCGGTGTGATGCTGTGGCCTGTAGTGTTCATTCTAACCGATATAATCAATGAATACTATGGCAGAAAAGGCGTAAAAAAACTTTCTTACCTGGCTGCCGGTATGCTTGTATACAGTTTCATTATGATTTTGGCCGCCATAAACCTGGAAGGAGCTGATTTCTGGATTAAAAGCAAGCAAGAACAGGGCATTCCGGAAATGGATACCGCTTTCAATGCCATACTGGGTCAAGGTCTTTTTATCATTATTGGTTCTCTGATTGCATTCCTTATAGGGCAAATGGTGGATGCTTTTGTTTTTAGCCAGGTTAAAAAAAGAACCGGAAATAATATGATATGGCTACGAGCCACCGGAAGCACGCTCATTTCCCAGTTTATAGACAGCTACGTTGTGCTGTTTATTGCTTTTTACTGGGGTGCAGACTGGTCGGCGGTTACCGTACTTAAAATTGGCACCATTAATTATATCTACAAGTTGGGGGTAGCCGTATTTTTAACGCCTGTATTGTATGCGGTTCATGCCGGTATAGACCGCTATCTGGGCAAAGATTTAAGTGAGAATATGATGAAAACCGCCATGGAAAGCAAATAAGCTGACATGTTGTGGTTAATTTTGCCTCTCCATGAAAGAACAACTGCTGGGTGCATTTCTTATCAGTTTGCTGCACGGACTGATACCCAGTCATTGGCTTCCTTTGGTTAGTATCGCAAAGCAACAGGGCTGGAATCTTCGTAAAACACTCAGGCAATCTTTTCTGCTGGCCATGGCACATGCCATAAGCACTATTTTGATAGGCATTGCCATTGCGGCCCAAAGCAATCTATTCATAGATGTGCATGCAGCATGGTTTAAGTGGCTACCGGCTTCCCTGCTGGCAAGTATGGGAATATGGTTTTTATACAGACACCATAAACACCATCATTTTCATATACATGGTGAAAATAAAGGAACCGCTTTTAGCATATGGCCGTTACTGCTGGCCATGTTTCTCTCTCCCTGCCTGGAAATCGAAGGATTTTATTTTTCACTTTCGTTTGAAGGTAGTTGGTGGGGAATTGCTGTTTTATCTTTGGTTTATTTGATCACAACCCTCACAAGCATGCTTACCTGGATTTGGATAGCTTATAAAGGACTGGAAAAGATTAATGCGCATCGCTGGACACACAATGCCGGCATATTGACCGGCATCGTACTCATTCTTTCCGGAATACTGTTTTTACTGGATTAAGTTATCCAACAAAAAAAGGCCGCTTCACAGCGGCCTTTTTCATGATTTACAGTTTAAAATCAGAGTGCTTTGGCTCCTTCAACCCATTTGTTCCACTGATCAGCAGAAGTTTTGCTATCCTGTTCTACCAGAGCGGCAATTTTCTCTTCGTTCAGCGCAACCAGATCCGCAACTGAGTTAATACCCAGCGCGTTCATCTTTTTGATGGCTGCAGGCCCCACACCGGCAATATCTTTCAGGTCTTTTCCTGAAGTTTCTGCTACAGGTGCTGCTGGCTCTTCTTTCTTAGCTTCTGCTTTAGGAGCTGCTTTGGCAGGTTTGCCTTTTTCAGCCTGTTCAAACTGAGCTCTCAGCTCGCTAAGTGCATCAAGTTCGCCCAGCGTGGTAGCCTGCGCATTTTGGTTAATCTTTTTAACCGCCTTGCTGGCATTTTTGCGGGCTTTATCACGGGATTTGTCTTCAGCTTCGCCTTTCGCTTTTTCAGCCGCTTTCCAGGTATTGGTATGGCTGACAATAATGCGTTTGCTGTCTTTGCTGAATTCAATAACCTCAAATTCAAGGCTTTCGTCTTCTTTAACCGCCTGATTTCCGGCCTTCTTGATGTGACGCGAAGGAGCAAATGCTTCTACACCATATTGCATCTGGATAGTAGCACCCTTATCATTTATGCTCATTACGGTACCTTCATGCACAGAACCTACGGTAAAGATAGTTTCGAAAGTATCCCAGGGGTTTTCCTCCAGTTGTTTGTGGCCAAGGCTCAAACGACGGTTTTCTTTATCCACTTCCAGAACTATTACGTCCAGACGCTCGCCTTTTTTCACAAACTCGCTGGGGTGCTTAATTTTCTTGTTCCAGCTAAGATCGCTAACGTGAACCAGTCCGTCGATACCTTCTTCCAGTTCGAGGAACAGTCCATAAGAAGTGAGATTTTTAACCACACCGCTATGTTTGCTTCCCAGAGCATATTTGTTTTCGATGGTAACCCAGGGATCAGGTGTAAGTTGCTTGATACCCAAACTCATCTTGTGCTCGTTGCGGTCAAGGTTAAGTACAAGGGCTTCTACCTCTTCACCTACCTTCAAGTATTCTGAAGGATTGCGAAGGTGGCTGCTCCAGCTCATTTCGCTTACGTGAACCAAACCTTCCACACCGGTGCTGATTTCGATGAACGCACCATAGTCAGCTACGCTTACCACTTTGCCTTTTACCTTGCTTCCTTCGGCTATATCTGCTGCCAGGCTATCCCATGGATGTGATGTAAGTTGTTTCAGACCAAGTGAAATGCGTTTTTTGCTATCATCGTAATCCAGAATGGCAACATTGATTTTATCGCCAAGCTTAAGTACTTCTTCAGGGTGATTGATACGGCCCCAGCTGATATCGGTAATATGCAGCAGACCGTCTATTCCACCAAGGTCAACGAATACGCCAAATGAAGTCATGTTCTTCACTTCACCTTCAATTACCTGACCTTTTTCAAGTTTGCTCAGGATCTCTGATTTCTGCGCTTCGATATCGTCTTCAATAAGGGCTTTGTGGCTCACTACAACGTTTTTAAATACGTCATTGATCTTAACCACTTTAAAGTCCATATTTTTTCCAACATACTGATCGTAATCGCGAACAGGCTTGGTGTCAATTTGCGAGCCGGGCAGGAAGGTGTCGATGCCAAAAACATCTACAACCAGACCGCCTTTGGTACGAGAACGAACATATCCGGTAACCACAACATCCGAATTGTGGGCTTCGATGATTTTATCCCATGCAGTTTCCTGCATAGCCTTGCGGCGACTGAGAATCAACTGTCCCAAATGATCTTCGGCGATATCTACAAATACTTCAATTTCGTCACCAACTGCCAGATCAGGCATATCTCTGAATTCCTGACGTGAAACCATACCATCGCTTTTGAATCCGATGTTCACAACAACATCTTTTTCGTTGATGGCAACAACACGGCCTTTCACAACCTGCTTTTCAGCCACGGGGTTGAAAGACTGCATGTAGGCGTCTTCCAGTTTCTTCTTTTCGTCTGAATTGTAGGTCTGGAAACCGGCTTCGTCAGCATCCCAATCGAAATCTTCGTGATCCGATACGGATGCTTTTGCTTTTTTGGATGATTTGGTAGTTTCGGTGGTGGAAGGTGCAGCTACAACTTCGGCCGCTTCTTCTTCCGGATTTTGAATTTGATCGTTACTCAATGAATAGTTCCTCCTTTAAGGGGCGGCAAAAATAACGAAAACAATTAAATTAAACAAGAAAAATCAGGTTTTTTGGACCTTGTTGTTTTCGAGGTGATTTTCTCCCTCCTCGGGCGATTCTTCCCATTCACATTGCTCGCCCTGACAACAGGGTGCAACATTGATACCGCAACGGGGACACTGATAGTGGCTGTGCACAAACACCATTTCGCCCTGAAGACCGCAAAAATCACAATGGGTTGGTTTCACATGGCGAATTACGGCTACGGATGTTTTGGATAATTCACAAAATGGTCACATGCCTGCGGCAAAACCCATCGTAAAACGGTTGTTATCCGTGTGAAATGAAACACGCGACACGTATTCCGTTTCTGGATATTCCTCATCAAAAAAATCCTGTTCCTGAACATCCTGCTCCTGAAAAATCACACATTTACAAACCGAGCAATGATAGCACCCGTGTAGATTTAAGATCATTCCGAATGATCCGCAGTGACTGCATATATTATTTTCCATGATTCAAATTTCATGACCCCGAATAAGGCTTATTTAACATTAAGTACACATCACAAACAAATAATACCTGCTATAAAATTTGATAACGATTAATTAACCAAACTGCTAAAATAGCGGGGTGCATGCAACAGCCGGCTTCCATACCAGCTAAACATTTCACCATCGACTATTTTAATTGTTGCCTTGGGGCACAACACAGACAGTTCTGCAATATGTTCCTTTTTAAAAGGATAGGGTTCAGAGGAAAGGAAAATAAAATCGGGTTGCAACGATGAAACAATATCAATGCTGATTTCCGGGTAGCGAGATTCAGGATCGGTGATGGCGTTATCCAGTCCGCAGTACTGCAGCATATCCTGAATAAAGGTATTTCTTCCTGCCACCATGTAGGGTTTTCGCCAGATAAAGTACAAGGCCTTTTTCCCTGTCTTTCTTATGTGTTTTAGCGATGAAAATTCCTGCTGAATCTCCAGAGCCAATGCATGGGCTTTATCAGATTGGTTCAGGATTTCTCCCAGTTCCATAATCATGTGCAGCGCATCTTCCAGATTGAAAATATCACTCATCCACACCGGAAACTCTTTTTCCAGTTCCTGTATCTGCGATTGATCGTTTTCCTCTTTATTGCCAATGATTAAATCGGGCTGCAAATCGCGTATGGCCTGAATGTTGAGCTTTTTGGTGCCCCCGATTTTCCTGGCAGTTTTAAAATGTTCCTGAGGATGAATGCAGAAAAGGGTTTGGCCCACAATAAAATCCTTGAGGCCTAAATCATAGAGCAATTCGGTTTGGCTGGGTACCAATGAAACAATGCGGCAGGGCATTTCGGGCACCTCTACCCTCCTGCCCATCTGATCTATACGCAGTGGCATGGACAATTACTCACTCATGGCACCAATCACATCGTAGCGTGTGATGATGTGCCAGTTTCCACCCAGATCCATCATCAGCACGGCATTGTTGTCTTTGTTTATCAGCGCAGAA
>RGEC01000109.1 GCA_009918425.1 Bacteroidota bacterium | reverse complement strand
CGCCGTACAGCGTCTGCTCGATGAAGATGCAATCATTCTCGGACGTACCAATTGCGACGAATTTGCGATGGGTGCTTCTAATGAAAATTCAGCCTTTGGCCCGGTGAGAAATGCTGCGGATACTGATAGGGTTCCCGGTGGCAGCAGCGGGGGAAGCGCTGTGGCTGTGCAAGCCAACATGGTACACGCTTCCCTGGGAAGCGATACAGGGGGGTCAATCCGTCAGCCGGCTGCATTTTGCGGATTGTTCGGCATCAAACCAACCTATGGTCTTATAAGCCGCTGGGGTTTGCTTGCCTATGCCAGCAGTTTCGATCAGATAGGGCCTATTACCCGCAGCCTGGAAGACAATATGCTTCTAACGGAGATCATGGCAGGCCCGGATGAATACGATGCAACCGTTTCTGACAAACCTGCGCCCCGTTATCAACCGGCAACGACGGACAATAAATATACGTTTTCCGTGATGCGTCAGGCCATAGAACATCCCGGCCTGGATCCCGAGGTGAAATCGGCTACAGAATTATTAATCAAATCGCTGCAAGATCAGGGCCATACCGTTACTTACTTCGATTTTGAATACCTTGATTATCTGGTGCCTACCTATTATGTGCTTACTACGGCAGAAGCCAGCAGCAATCTTAGTCGTTACAGTGGTTTGCTATACGGGCACCGCAGTGCGCATGCCACCGATCTCGAATCAACCTTTACCCTCAGCCGCAGCGAAGGCTTTGGTGAAGAAGTTAAACGCCGTATCATGCTCGGAACTTTTGTGCTCAGCAGCGATTATTACGATGCTTACTACAGCAAGGCACAGAAGGTAAGGCGCATCATACAAAACAAAACCCGGGAAGTACTTTCAAATGCCGACGCAATTCTTATCCCTACTACCAGCACACCGGCATTTAAGCTGGGTGAAAAAGCCAAAAACCCCATAGCCATGTATTTGGCAGATTTGTTCACGGTGCAGGCCAATATTGCAGGCAATTGTGCCATTAGCATTCCCGTAAAAACAACGTCTTCAGGATTGCCCATTGGCATGCAGGTTATGTGCGGCGAATTTAAGGAACAGAATTTGTATGATATTTCATCTGTTATTCTGAATATTTATAATTGATGAGATCTTTTTTTCTGGGTTTTATATCGTTATTCCTGTTTTTTGAAGATGCCGCTGCGAATGTGTGGGTAAACAGGATTCGTGCATTTGAACAATCGGGCTTGCCATTTTTTTATAATTCTGCTGTTCAGAAAAAAATTGATACCCTGCTTTTAAATCAAAAAAATAAAACATCTGTTATGGCCGGAAGGCAAACCGTTTTTCAGCCGTATATCGATAAGGCTCGCCAGATTTATGGGTTGCCATGGTTTATTCAGTATTTACCGGCATCAAATACCGGGCTGGAAACCCGATACACCGACGGTGATGGCTGCACCGGAATCTGGCCGCTTAATTTCAGTGTGGGTAAGAAATATGGTCTTAAACAGAATTCTATACTCGATGAGAGAAGATCTGTAACGGCATCATCATACGCAGCCTGTCATTATATAAAAGATTTACAGGCCATTTACAAAGACTGGTCAAAAACCATTTTGGCATTTCGCATTGGCGCTGTCAGACTTAATCAGGCAATCAGACAAGCCGATAACAGTTTGAAAATTGAAGACATTTACGAGCAGCTAAGTTCCACTGAAAAAAGCCATGTGGTTGATTTTTATGCCACATTGGCCGTTATGCATCACTTAAGTGACGTAGGTATTACCAAGGAGAATTTTCCTGTTCTTAATGCGGATACAGCTTCTGTTTTTTGTTTAATTCCGATTGCTTTTTTTGAAGAAAAAACGGGTATTTCTTCTGCTGAATTACTGCAGTTGAATCCTGAATTCAAATCCAATGTTATTCCCTGGTTTGGGGAGCCTGCAACTTTTCATATTCCGGCTGAAAAACGCAGAGGTTACGAGAAAGTGCGGGATAGTCTTTGTCTCATGATTCAAATAAAAAACAATCCTCCCATTATTTACGATACCATAATAACAGTAAAAGATAGTATTACCTATATTGATATCAAACCCAGGGGAGAAAGAGGTATTGAACCTACCGATAACAATTCCGACAACACCAATTCGGGCAGTTCAGGTTCAGGAAAATCAACCCCAGCTGTGCCTTCAAAAGTTTGGGTAATTTATAAGATTAAACCCGGTGATGGTTTCTACACCCTATCGGATGTATTTGATTGTACCATAACTGAAATGAAATCGTGGAATGGTATTAGAAACAATGTGCTCAGGGCCGGCAGTGTTATTCGTTTTTATGTGCCTTACGGGAAGAAAAAATATTACGAGCAGATCAACTGGATGAATACTGCCCAAAAGCGGAATATTGCCAATAAAGATTAACAATCCTTGCGGAAACTCCTTTTAATTCATCTTTTTTTAACCATAGACGCTGCGTTCGCTCAGGTTTATCCGATTCAGAAAACCAACCAAAATATTCTGATTGACGGTGATTTGTCTGAAGAAGTGTGGCAGAAATCACCACTGCAAGGCGGTTTCATACAGCATTTCCCCTACGATACTTCCGGTGCCCTCACACAAACCCAATTCATGCTCACCTACGATGATAACCGGCTGTATGCCGCATTCATCTGTATTAACCGAAACCCCGATAAACCTTTTGTTGTGCAAAGTCTGAAGCGTGATTTCAGCATTACCCAAAGCGATGCTGTAGTGCTCACCCTCAGTCCCTTTGCTGATGGGCAAAATGGATTTTCTTTTGGTGTGACACCCCAGAACGCACAACGCGAAGGTGCAGTGGAAAATGGCGGTGGATTTGGCGTTTCAACCGCCTGGGATCAGATATGGTATAGTGCCACCCGCATAACCCGAGATACCTGGTTCGCCGAGTTTGAGATTCCTTTCAAATCCCTGCGTTTCCCCGATGGACTTAAAAACTGGCGCTTTAATGTGGCGCGGGCTGATTTTCGAAATAATGAAGTAAGTACTTGGATTAAAGTACCCCGGATGTTTAATATCAGTGCACTTACCTTTACCGGAACTTTGCAATGGCCGGCTTCACCTGCCCGCAAAGGCCCCAACCTGGCTCTCATACCCTATGTGAGTAGTCTGGCAACCGGCGAAAAGGGTGAATTTTTAAAAGACAATACCCCCCGGGTGGGCTTGGATGCAAAAGTAGGTCTTAGTTCATCCCTCAATCTGGATGTGACCATAAACCCTGACTTTGCCCAGGTAGATGTGGATGAACAGCAAATAAACCTTACCCGGTTTTCTCTGTTTTTCCCTGAAAGACGGCAGTTTTTTATTGAAAACAGTGATCTGTTCGCCCAGTTTGGTTTTCGTCAGATACGGCCCTTTTTTAGCCGACGAATTGGACTTTCTCAGGCAGGCAATATTCCCATAGATGCAGGGGCCAGAATAACCGGCAAAATCGGTAAGGATTTGCGCGTGGGTGTTATGGATGTGCAAACCCGCCGTATGGACTCGCTAAACCCGGCTAAAAACTATGCAGTAGCTGCATTTCAGCGCAAGGTGCTTGCTGCCAGTTATCTGGGCGGTATTTTGGTGAGCGAACAAACTATGGGGGCTACGAATGCCAAACGCAAATCGGTGGCAGGTATGGAATTCAATCTGCTTACACCAACCAACCGCTGGGTGGGAAAAGCCTTTGTGCAAAAAGCATTGTACGATGGATTGAAAGCAGACAAGGGCTATGCACATGCTTCATTCTTGGTTTACCGAACACTGAAGTGGGAGGCTATGTGGAACCATGAGTATGTTTCCGGCAAGTTTCGCGCCCCAACGGGATTTGTGCCTCGCATTGAAAACTATGACCCCGTACTGCGTAAAACCTTTTTCATGAGTTATGGCCGCCTTGAACCCATGATTAGCAGGATATTTTATCCTAAAAGCAGTGTTATCAATAATTTTTCTGTTAATCTTTATAACAGCACCTACACCGACAGCAATTACCGAATAACAGAGGCCATAACTACCTTTTCGGGAAAAATGCTCTTGCAAAACAGTGCCAGTTTCAGGCTTGCTGCAAACCGTGAGTTTTTCTGGTTGTTTCAACCGTTTAATCCGGTTAACCCCAGAGACACCAATTTTCTTTCCACAGGAGAATACCATTTTCAAAGTATGTCAGCTTCAGCTGCAAGCAACAATCGCAAACCCTTGAATGGTTCCCTTGAATGCCAGTATGGTACTTATTTTGGCGGAGAAAAACTTTCCCTTACCGTGGCTACGCAGTACCGTTTTCAGCCCCGTTTTTTATTTACCCTCAATTACCGCCGAATAGATATCGATATTCCGAGGCTGGGCAAATCAACCTTAAATCTAGTAGGAGCCAAAACGGAATACAGCCTCAATACCATCATGTATTTCACAGCATTTTTACAATACAATACCCAGGCCCAGAATGTAAATATAAATGTGCGCTATCAGTGGCGCTACAGGCCTATGAGCGACTTTTTTGTGGTATATTCTGAAAATTACGATCCTCAGTTTCTCACCAAAAACCGCAGCCTTGCCTTTAAGTGGGTGTATTGGTTCAATACGTAATGGATTTATGCCAGCTGCTGCAGCTGGATTAGCTTAAAATACAATCCCTGCTTAGCCAATAGTTCTTCATGGGTGCCCACCTCGGTAATGCAACCCTGATCCATTACCACAATTAAATCGGCGTGTGTAACTGTACTTAATCGGTGTGCGATAATAATGCTGGTGCGGTTTTGCATGAGCTTTTCCAATGCGGCCTGAACAGCTTTTTCGCTTTGGCTGTCAAGCGCACTGGTGGCTTCATCCAGAATCAAAATCTGAGGGTCTTTTAGCAGAGCCCTGGCAATTCCCAGCCTCTGCCGCTGACCGCCGCTTAGCTTACTGCCACGCTCTCCGATATTGGTGTTGTATCCTTCAGGCAGCTGCTCGATGAATTCACTCGCATACGCGGCAGTGGCTGCATCAGAAACCGCTTTTTCATCGGCTTCAGGCTTGCCCAATGCTATGTTATTGCGCACCGATTCATTAAATAAAATACTTTCCTGGCTCACCATGCCCATCAATTGTCTCAGATCATCCTGCCGAAATTCCCGCAGATCGTGTCCGTCCAATAAAATACTTCCCGAATCCACATCGTAGAAGCGAGCTATCAAGTCGGTAAAGGTGGTTTTGCCAGCACCACTGGGACCCACCAGGGCAATGGTCTGGCCTTTTTTGATGGTAATGTTAATGTTATGCAGAACGGCCTTCCCGGAATCATAACCGAAAGAAACACTCCTGAACTCAATGCTGTGTTCAAATGAAGGAACCTTAGGATACTGAGGATCCTGAACCTTTACCGGCGCATTCACCAATTCTTCTATGCGGTGCAGGCTCGCTTGACCACGCACAGCTGCAGAATATGAAGAGCTTAGTGCTTTAAATGGATTAATCAGCTGACTGAAAATGGCAAAATAGGTGAGAAAAAACTCGGGGTTGAGGGTGCCGCCAAAAACCATATTGCCGCCCAGCCACAGTAATGCTGCCGACACAGCAATGCCGATGGTTTCGCTGAGGGGAGAAGATAAATCATAACGGCGCTGTACACCAATGTTATTGCGGGTATAAGACCAGTCCTCGTCGCTGTATTTCTGTTTGAAAAATCCTGCAGCATTAAATGCTTTTATGATTCGCATGCCGCTGATGCTTTCTTCGAATGAAGACATGATGCGACCCGCCAGTTCCTGATTGCGCGTGCTTTTTCTGCGCAGGCTGCGGCTGAGCAGACCGATGAAAATGGCAGTGAGTGGTAAAAATATAACTATATACAGGGTCAGCTGGGGTGAAAGGAATATCAGGGCACTCAGAAAAAGCAGAATGGTAAGCGGTTGCATATACAGGGCTTCCAGCGATACCATCAGTGCAAATTCAATCTCTTTCATATCGTTGCTCATGCGCGAAAGCAAATCGCCTTTGCGCTCCTCATTGAAATAGGCTACGGGTAGCTCCAGGCAGCGGTTGTAGATATTCATCCGCATATCGCGAACCGCCAGGTTGCGCAGTTTTGCCATCACACTCATAGCTGCAAAACGGCTCAGGTTTTTAATGATGGTAATTAATACCAGTGCCGCGCACAAAAAGGCCAGTGCACGCAGTGGATCGCCTTTCGCCATTGCGCTAAACCAATGAATAAAATGGTTGTACTGTGCTGCAAACCAGTTGCCAACATCCAGGCCTTTGGTATCCAATCCGGGCGCGGTATCGGTGGGTTTAAAAAGAAATTTGAGCACCGGCATAATCATAAGTAGGGTGCTCAGGTGAAGTAAAATGTAAAGGAGGTTGAAACCGAAATTCAGAAAAATCAGTCCTTTATAGGGCCGAGCATGACGAAAAAACTGAAGAATGGCTTTCACCTGTTTGCGAAATTACGCAAATTTGTACGGAACATGGGAAAAAGCATTTGGGTTTACATATTGGCTGTGATGCTGGCAGGGTGCCGGGGTAATATCGGCGAACAGCCGGAGTCGCAGTCAGACAGCATTTATATATCTGCAGTTACCCACGAAAGACAGCAGAAAGATGATGCCTTTGCTATGTCGCCCAATAGCCCCTTCCGCGATGTAAAGGAAGAGTTTACAGGTTTGCGGTATTATCCCATATCCCCTGGATGGAAGGTTAAATGCCTTTGGGATAAAAACCATTCCGGTGAGGTTGTTTCATTGCCCGATTCCAAAGGACAGAAAAGGGCATACACGGCTGCAGGCACGTTTAAATTCCGCCTACAAAACCGCGAATGTCAAATTCCCGCTTATTTTGAGGATTCCGCAAAGACCATGTTTTTCATTATGTTTCGCGATTCAACCAATCAATCAGAAACCTATCCGGGAGGACGTTACATTGAGTTTCGCCATGCCGGAGGAGATGAAATCGTGCTTGATTTTAACCGCGCATTCAATCCCTATTGTCATTATAACCACAACTATGCATGTCCTGTGGTTCCTGCAACACACTACATACCTGCACCTATCCGCGCCGGCGAACGTAAATACGGCAATATGTGAGGGTTTTTAAACGAAATGCTTTTCAGGATCATTTCCTTTTTTTATTAAATACGCTTAACATAAAAGAAGATTCTAGAATATTAAATTTACTATGAATACTTATAAAGCAATAATTTTGTTCAATTATAATTTATGAGTAAAAAAAATGCTATAAAATATCTTTTGGAAAAAGGTTATCTGGTGGAAAGGAATGAAGATTTTTTGATTCAGATTGCAGAGGAACAATTTAACAGATTGTCTGATGGTGAAAAAGAAGAACTTTTATATACATTGCGGAAATTTATAATATCCCAATACATTTCTCTCGATCAGTTACCCACTTTTTTGCTTAATGAAAGAGAAATATTATTGGCCGTTTCTATTAATATTTGGGAGAAAGATAATGAA
>RGEC01000108.1 GCA_009918425.1 Bacteroidota bacterium | reverse complement strand
ATATGATTTGGTTGTTAAACCATTTTAAGTGCAAATAATTTAAAATTTCATAAATTCAAAAAAGCCCGTTCACGGGCTTTTTTTATGTTGCGAAAGGGAAAATGCCAAAGCCATAATGGATGCTATACTGCAAAATCCAAATACCCAGTGATAACCTGTTGATGACCGATTTAAAATCCAGCCTGACCCCAAACCGCCAATAATGATTCCTATTTCCAGCGCCATGAATAACATGGATAGTGATCTGCCACGGGTTGATATTGTACTTACATCTCCGGCCCAGGCAAACAGGGAAGGTGCATTAAAGCCTTGACCTATGCCATATAAAACTGCCGCTGTAAAAAATGCCTTATTATAGAACAACATAATCATTGCACAAACCTGAAATGAAGTTCCGATGGCTACTCCTGTAGCTCTGCCAAGCCTATCACTTAATTTGCCACTAAACACCCTCACCAGAAGACTGCTTCCGATATATATGGTAAGAAAGATTCCTTTGTTTTCAAATCCCAAACCGGCAGTGTAATCAGGCATTACGGTAAGTAATGCCCCCAGAGGAATGCACACCAGCATCATAAGCAACCCAGGTTGCCAGGCTTTCCAGTAAAAAAATCCGCCATCCTGTTCTACTGTTTGTTTATCAGGCTTGGTTTCAGGCAATAATGTGAAAATGAAAATAGCTCCAATGGCCAAAACCGAACTGGAAATAAAAAGACCATTTTGTCCCCACCAGAGCATTAACCACGCTCCCAGAGCATAACCGGCTGCGGTACCACTGTTGCTGAATATTCCCTGCCATCCCAAAGCTTCGCCTCTTCTGTTTTCGCTGACCACATCGGTGGTGAAAGCCGTAAATCCTGTAGGAGAAAATCCGGTGGAAAAGCCATGCAGAAAACGAATGAGGAAAAACAGCCAGATGGTTTGTGCCCATGGATATAAAACCCCGGCAATTACGCAAAACAATGCGCCGCCTACCATGGCATGTTTGCGTCCAAGCCTATCGGTTACCCATCCGCTGAAAGGCCTCGCAAGCAATGCGCTCAATGCAAAAGCAGGCAGTATAAAGCCGATATATTCACCACCTCCCATTTTCTTCAAAACACCGGGAAGTTCTGGTAGTAATATGTTGAATGATAAGAAAAATAGCAATGAGCCTATACTCATTAGCCAAAAATTTCGGGGCAGCCCTTTAACCATGGAAAGCAACCAATGGCATTTGTCGGCCTCTTCCAAAAGCTTTTGATGTAACACGCAGTATTGGAGGCGCCTGAAACCGTTTATATTCCGCCCTGTTAACCATATTGATAATCTTGTCCACCATAGCAGAATCATAGCCCTGAGCCTTTATTTCGTCGCGGCTTCTGCGTTCTTCAATATACCAATGCAGGATTTCATCCAAAATTGAATAATCAGGCAAACTGTCCGTATCTTTTTGACCGGGTCTTAATTCTGCAGAAGGAGCCTTGTTAAGGATAGCAGACGGTATGATTTCATTTTCGCGGTTTATGTATTTGGACAAACTATAAACCTTAGTTTTCCAAACATCACCTATAGGGCTGAGACCGCCGCACATATCGCCATACAAGGTGCTGTAGCCAACAGACATTTCACTTTTATTGCTGGTATTGAGCAATAAATGACCCATTTTATTGCTCATCGCCATAAGCAAATTAGCTCTGATTCTGGCCTGCAGGTTTTCTTCCGTGATGTCCTGCGGCATTTTTTCAAAGGCCGGCTGAAGTGTGTTCAGATAGGTTGAGAAAATGTCACTGATGGGTACTATCCTATAGTTGTTGCCCAGATTGATGCTCAGTTGTTTGGCATCATTAACGGAACCTTCGCTGCTATATGGAGAAGGCATCAACAGTGCCAGTACATTTTCGGGGCCAACCGCCTTAGATGCAAGGGCTTGGACTAACGCACTGTCTATACCACCCGAAGATCCAAGGATAACTTTTTTAAAACCGGTTTTTCTGCAGTAATCCCTTATGCCGTATACTATGGCATCGTGCATTAGCGCTGTTTCTTCAGGTTCGGAAAAGTGAACAGGCACACCCAGAAAGTCATTTTTCCCAAAAGTGATGTATTCTACCTTTTCTTCAAACAGGGGCAATTGCTTCACCGTTTTACCTTCAGCGTTTATAACCTGGCTGTCTCCATCAAAAATAAGATCTGCATGCGCACCAACCTGATTGACATATACGATGGGCAAACCAAAACGCTCAATATTTCCGGCAAAAACTTTGTCACGCATTCTTATTTTACCAACATTGAACGGTGAGGCACTGGGATGAATGATGAGTTGTGCCCCGGCGTTTTTCAGCGACTGAAGCGGACTCTTTTCATAAAGAAATTCATTGTACACATCCCATATGTCTTCACATATGGCAATACCCAGTTTGATTCCCTTGAATTCAAAAATCTGACAATCATCTGCCGGCTCAAAGTACCGCGATTCTGAAAATACATCGTAAGTGGGGAGTAAAGTTTTTCTTACTACATGCTCTATGCGTCCGTTTTGCAGAAAACAGGATACATTAAATAGGCCTCGCCCTTTATCTCTGTTACGCATAACACCGCCTACCACAGCGGCAATACCCTGACAGCTTTGGGCAATGGCCTCCATGCTTTGCTCGCATTTTTCAACAAACCATTCGTAATCCAGCAAATCATCGGGTGGATAACCGCAAACAGATAACTCACTGAAAACTACCAGGTCTGCACCATGAGATTTGGCCTCTGTAATAGCATCATAAATCTTGGATGTATTAAGTTCAAAATCTCCAATTCGGTAATTCAGCTGTGCCAGGGCAATTTTCACAATTCACTATTAGAAAAACACACCCAATTGAATGCCCAGAAAGTTATTTCGACCATCTACATTATCATCTGTAAACACATCTGAGAATGCATTGTCGAATCGTAAACCGGCAGAAAATACAGTTTTGCCGCTAATTTTAGTTTCAATACCTGCGCCAATTATGAGAGAGGCGCGAAGCTTTCGAACATCATCCCGATAAACTCCGTTTCCGGTATAATCGCCTGCCGTACCTTTAAAATCGTATCTGTCATTTGCATCCAGATTGGGGTTGTGCGATTGGGTACCATTCCCATACACACTGGGCGTAGAGGCTGTTTTTAATTTCTGCTGCATCAGAAAGGCAGGTGCAAAACCAAATTGCCCCCAGTATCTGAAATTTCCAATTTCATTTGTTTTAAGTTTTAAAGCAATAGGAACCTGAATATACTGAAGGTTGTAGGTAAAACCGGTATTTAGAAAAGATTTGCCGTTTTTATCAGACCAAAGCGTATCTTTTGAGTTTACTTTACTGGGACAAGAGGTAACCAGGAATTCCGTGCTAAGCCAGTAATTGGGATTTTTTGCAATATTGATATCTCCCGCCAGTCCGTAGCTGAACCCCAGTCCCATTCCGTTATTTTCCATAGAACCCTCCATAATTCGAGTCCAGGTAAAGTTGGGACTAGCCTTGAAACCAATAATTAATTTCCGATTGTCCTGTGCTGTAACCGTGTGCATAAATGTGAGGCCGAACAATAAAGCACACACGCACAATCTGGCATTAATTTGCATTTTCATATTCTCTTTATGCAAAAAAACACAATTTTAAGGAATTGCCTATTATGTTTTTCAGCAATAATCTTTTTGTTTTCCGGTTGTAGGCACGAAAAACCTGAAAAGCTGAAAGCCTCAAGCCTTATAGAGGCTATAGAAACCGCAGCTGAAAACGGTGTATCTGTTCAGGAAGTGAAAAATATTAAGCAAGGGTTCACAAAAAAATTTGATCGCTGGTGCGTGGATATCATGGGTATTCCACCTCAGTATTTGAGCAATGACACTGTTTTATCAACCTACCTAACAAAATTTACTGAACTAAACAAGCCTATTATGGCCCTTGTTAAAAAACATTACGCCGAATATCCTGATTTAAATGAGAGTATTGAAAAATGTATTTCCAGGTTAAAAAAAGAATTCCCCGATGCCGGCGAATTTGAAATTTTCGTTTATTTCAGCCAGTTCAGTTTAACCAATACATTTACAGATACAGTTTCTGGTAAGCATGTATTAGGCTACAGCGCCGAAATGTTTATGGATGATACTTTTGCTCTTTATAATCAAATAGAAGGCATGCCGTCATGGATTAAAAGATATGCCCACACTGACCAAATACCGGCATTCCTGGCCATTACCTACCTGAATGGACGCTACATGGATAAGCAAACCCGAAAAACAATGCTCGATGAAATGATCTTTCAGGGAAAACTATGGTATAGTTTACTGCAATTGTCTCCGGATGTAGCTCCTGAGAGATTGCTGGGCTATAGCTCTGATGAATGGAAATTTTTACAAAAAGAAGAGTCAAATATCTGGAATTTTTATGTTCAGGAAAAAACCTTATTCAGTACAGATTTCAATAGAGTATTCAAACGATTTTTTGTTCAGGGCGAACGAACCACAGGCTCCGGATTGCCTGAAGATTGTCCCCCACAAATCGGTAATTATTCAGGGCTTAAAATAATTTCGGCATATGCTGAAAAAACGGGAAAATCATTAAAACAGATATGGGAAGAAACCAATGCAGGTAATATTCTCAAACAATCAGGCTATAATCCTATACGTTAATGGAAGATTTAAAAGAATACTTACAGGAGAGGTTGAAAAACAACCATTTTATCAATCACATGGGTTTGGTGCTTGATGATGTGTCAAAAGGTGAAGCAAACCTATCCCTATCGGTAAAACAGTACCATTTGCAGCAAAATGGTTTTACCCATGGTGGTGTAACTGCAACGCTATGTGATGTAGCTACCGGAATTGCGGCTTATACAGCTGTGGCTGAAGGTAAAAATGTGGTTACCGTTGATTTGAAGATTTCCTATGTAAATCCATCAGTAGCCGAAAATGTGGTAGCAATAGGGAGGGTTGTTAAATCCGGGAATTTTCTGGTTTTTTGCGAGGGAGAAGTTTTTGATATGCTGGAAGACGGCAGTAAAAAGCTGGTAGCGACATGCACCAGCATCATGGCGGCTGTGGATATTCCGGTTCAATAAATATAAATAAGTCATTATCTTTGGTGGGTCTGTGAGAAAAATTAAATACAGTTTAATCCTTTGCCTCATATGGCTTTGCGTCTTGCCCTCGAAGGCACAGAATAAAAGACTTGGCGGTAAGATTTTTGCTGAAGAGACCAGAGAACCTTTGGCGTTTGCCAATTTTTTCTTCCATGGTACCGACATGGGCTTTTATTCCGATTTTGAAGGCAATTTCAAATGGGGCGGTGATGCTTTCCCTTCCGATACTTTGCGGGTGGAATATATGGGCTACAAACCGCGCCTGATTCCACTGAATAACCTTTCTGCCACCGGCATGGAAATTGAAATGCTCAGAAACATAATTCAGACCGGGGAAGTTGTCATCAGGTTAAAAACCAATCCTGCATTGAAATGGATTGCGCTTGCCCAGGATAACAGAAATAAAAATAATCCCGATAAACTGGAACACTATGAATGTGAAACGTTTACAAAAAATACCATAGCCGTAAATAACATATCCGGTAAACTAAGAAAAGGTAAGTTCTGGCAGGAAATAGGTCCACTGTTTGATACCATCAGCTACCTGAATGGCAATAAGGAAAAATCTATTTTGCCGGTTTTTATTTCAGAAGTAATTAGCGATTATTACTTCAATAAAAATCCATATTTGACCAAAGAGTATATCAAGGCATCACGTCTGAAAGGTATCGGAGTTCAGGACGGTACTTTTATTTCACAGGTTTTGGGTAGCACGTTTGTAAACTATAATTTCTACATGAATACCCTTGTAGTAATTGACAAGGGAATAGTATCTCCTATAGCGGAGTCGGCTATGAATACTTATGATTATAAGCTGGTTTATGTCGATAAATCGGGACCTCGAAGGGTCTTTCAAATTTATTGTTCTCCAAAAGTAGAGAAGGATCTGGCTTTCAAGGGATTTGTATGGATCGAAGACACTACGGGCGCGCTGGTGAAATTATCATTGGAACTGAATAGCAGTTCTAATATCAATTATATAGAAAAGCTTAGAATTACCCAGGAGTATGCTCCCACAGATCTCGGTGCCTATTTTTGTGTAAATACCCGTGCAGTTATTGATGCTGCCGAGGTAAGTACGCAGGCTGCCGGGGTTGTTGCTACCAGCGTGGTTACAGCTAAGAATATAAAAACCCAGATAAAACGAGCCCCCAAGTTTTTTGAAACCCGCGTTGCGATGGATCCCGATGCATTGAATCGTTCTGATTCATTCTGGTTGCAAAACAGGCATCTTCCAAACACAGCCTCTGATGACAGAATAGCCCGTAAAATTGATACGCTGGTTAACCTACCGCGTATCAGTACTTATGTGGATGTGGTGAATTTTCTGGTAGATGGTTTCAAAAATGTAGGTAAGATTGATTTGGGTCCATATTACAGTCTGGTAAGTTTTAACCAGCTGGAAGGCCCTCGCCTAAGACTGGGCTTTCGCACTACTCCCATGTACAGCAAAAACTGGATTATTGAGGGATTTGGCGCCTATGGATTCTGGGATAAAGACTGGAAATATTCACTCAAAGCAGAGCGTATCCTCAACCGAAAGCGCTGGACCAAACTGGGTGCTGTTTACCGAAGGGATGTAGAACAAATTGGTATTTCTGATAATGAAAATTACAGCACAGGACTCTTTACAGCATTTAACCTGCTGGGAAGTAATAATTTGAATATGAATCGTGATGCCCGCATTATGTTTGGCACCGATTTGCGAAATGGCCTCAGGCTGTCTTTGAGTGTTGGAAACAGGGCCTATCTTTTTCAAAAGGTGGGTAACTTTAACTTTGCCTGGTATCCTAATTTCCCTGATACTTTTACCTACGCAACAGAATTTTATAATACAACTACCAATCTTACCCTTCGTTATTCTCCTAAATACTATTATCTCCAGAATGACAACAGACGTGTAACTTTTACCGGCATTGGTCCTGAATATTACGGAACCTGGATTCAGGGATATAAAAATGTTTTTGGCAGTCAATTCAATTATACCCGTCTTGTTGCCGGTTTAAACTATTACAAAGTGTGGGGAGCGATGGGACGAACTGCGTTTAATGTAGAGGCCTCCAGGGTTTTTGGCAATTTGCCGTATCCTTTGCTTACCGTATACATAGGAAATCAGAGTTTTGTATATAACTCAGGCGCATACAACCAGATGCGGATTTTTGAGTTTATAACTGACAGAAGTATTTCAGCTTCAGCAGAACTCCATTGCTTTGGCTAACTGTTCTTTTGTAGCATTTTTATTACTAACAATTTTCTTAATTTCTTTTTTTAACTGATCTAATTCAGAATTTTTAGTATTTAAAATGCTATCTAACTGCTTGTTGTCGCCTATTAAGTTGTCTAGTCTTGCCAATGCTGCATTATATTCATTTTCTACTT
>RGEC01000107.1 GCA_009918425.1 Bacteroidota bacterium | reverse complement strand
CTTTCCCACACCATTTACGCCCACTACGAGAACTATATAGGGTTTGCTCGCAGAAGCAAGTGAAAAATCCCGCTGTACAGGCTCTTCAATATCGGGCATCAGCGAGGCTATAACTTCGGCAATTCGGTCATTCAGTTCCTGCTGTCCGAGATATTTCTCTTTTGAAACTTTTTCTGTTAGGGCATCAATGATTTTAACGGTTGTTTCTACACCAACATCCGAGGTTATGAGAATCTCTTCCAGTTCATCAAGAAAGGCCTCATCCACAGTTGATTTTCCGGCAAATGCCCTGCCTATACGGGTAAACAAATGATCTCGGGTTTGGCGCAGTGCCTCGCGGGTTTCCTGCTTCTCCTCTTCCGGATTTTTCTTTTTGCCAAAAATGTTAAAAATAGACATTACAAAATAAAAAGAGCCCCTTTTTCAGGAGCTCGAATTTAGGGAAATAATTTCTTTTAGGGTTTGCTGAAAAAATCTTTTACGGCGTCCTGCGGAACGATTTCTTCGCGAAATGTGTAATGGCCGCTTTTGGGTGATTTTACCGCCTTGATAACCTTAACGTAATCATTGCCGGCGCCTTCTTTTTTCAGGGTTGCTACTACTTTCTTTGCCATTATTTAATCTCCTTATGAACGGTCATTTTTCTGAGGTAGGGATTGTATTTCTTCAATTCGATACGCTCAGCGGTATTTTTCTTATTTTTGGTTGTGATGTATCGGCTCATGCCGGCTACTCCTGAACCTTTATGTTCTGTGCATTCCAGAATTACCTGAATACGATTTCCTTTTTTTGCCATGGCTTAAATCTTTCCTTTCTTAAACAGGTTATTGATGCAGGCAGAAATGCCTTTTTTATCGATGGTCTTCATGGTGCTGGCTGCAACCTTCAGGGTAATCCACTCCCCTGTTTCGGGAATGAAGAACTTCTTGGTTTGCAGGTTGGGATAAAAACGACGCTTCGTTTTCTTGTTTGAATGCGAAACATTGTTTCCCTTGAGAGCCTTTTTACCGGTTAAATCACAAACGCGAGACATAGTTTTTGGGGCTGCAAAGATAGTAAAATATATTGATTCAAAAAAATGTTATTCCTTTTTTTCAGCAAAAAGCACAAAAAATAACGACACAACAAAAACCGCTACCCCGGATTGCCTTTCCAGGTAACTCTCAAAGAACATGGATGCCGCAAGCGCAGTTAATACAGCTAGCCCGGTATAATTGGCTGTGCGCCGAAAATGCATAAACATAAAAATAAGCAAAATGACAAACAAAAGGGTTGTTATGATTCCGGTTTGGAGTGCCAATTCGAGAAACTGGTTGTGTGGCTGTATTCTGTCTGTGACCGGTAAATACGACTGCTTTTTCTCAAAACCCAACTGCATTTCAGACTCAACACCTGAAAACCCTGAGCCTATGAGAGGCTTTTGCAAGATAACATCTGAAGCCACTTTCCATGCCTCCCAGCGACGGCCAAAACTTTTATCGCTTAGGTTGCTGTCCTGTTTGATGGCTGTAATATCATCAATGGTATTGATAATGCGGTTTCTCAGTGAAGGGATGGCAAAAACCAGCAGCAATGGGATTATCAGCAGCATCCATTTTCGGGGACCTTTAAACCAATCAGGCAACTGAATTACGCCAACTAGAAAGGGTGCACCCAACCAAAAAGCAAGTATGCCCGTACGCGCCGATAGAATATGCAGCGAAACCAGATTCACAAGCAGACTAACGGTCATAAGTCGACGTTGCCAAATCAGTTCCGAGAAACGCAGAAAAGACAACTGCAGCAAAGAAACTATCGCCATTATCAGACTAAATTCTATGTGATAAACAGAAGAAAAAAGCGGCAATGGTTTGCTTTCAAGCACCATTTGATTCAGGAAACGATAATGAACGAGATAATTAAGAACGGAGGCTCCTCCAATCCAGGTATGAATGAGACCCGCTAATAAGATGAGGGTAAATAGGAAATTTCGCGAAACCCTGGGATTAAAGCACCATAAGAGTGGAAGTAAAAATAATGGCAACCTGAGCAATAGCTTCCTGCTTGACTCTGCATCAAAACCAAAAGAGAATTGAATAAGCAATTGACTCAAACACCATAATAATGAAAAATAAATCAGCTGTTTATGGGTCGAAAAACCGACCTTTTCTGACAAAGCTAAGAGACCGGCAAAGAAAATAAGTAGCGAGACTGATGACAGTGCCGGTGAAAAATGCAAGGCACAAAGTGATAAAGCCGCGGCAGTAACCGCGGCTTTTAATTTTATTTCATCAGTTATTTTTTTTATCAAAAAGCCCTGCAAAGTTAAGGTGCAGCGTATTTAATCTTTACCGATGCTATTTTACCATTCAACCCGATTTTATCTGCCACGGCCGGGGTCATTATTAGGCCTGAGCCTTCGTACTGACGGGGTGTATAATTGTCAACTACCTTGCAATAAGCCATTCTGCCTGATTCCGGATTTAATACAACAATAATATTTCCTTTGGGCAAGGTTGGGTGCATCACATGGGTGCGGGTGTCTTCCATCTTTTGGCTGACAACTTTTGCCATAGCCGTCTCTTCTTTTTCGGTCACAAAATCATTGGAGGCAACAACGGTTTTCTCCGGCATTCCCGGATTCACATCCACTATCACTTTATCTCCTGAAGAATTTGGCTTATCAACCGAAGTTTCTTTGGTGGTTTCTTCTTTTGGCATATCATTCTTTGTATGCTTAACCACTTCATCATTGTGCGTTTCAACCGGTTTTTGCGCCGCAGGAACTTTAATTTTTTGACCTATTTTAAGCTGATCCCCTGATAAATTATTAATCTTTTTCAGCTGATCAACTGTGGTTGAATATCGTGCTGCAATTTTACCGAGTGTTTCGCCTTTTACCACTACATGTTCCTGATAAGCAGATTTATACAAATCGGTCCTGGCAGAAGACTTAACAGGTATGCGAATGGTTTCACCAGCCTTAATTACCGTTTTGTTATCGTTGGCTTTCTGAATCTCTTCCACACTGCAGTTGAACTTTTTAGAGATCTTATAATAATTATCTCCTTTCACAACCTGGTATGTTTTATAGCTTGTCTGTTGCTGAGCCATTAACTTTCCGGCGCAAAACGAAATCGTTACGAATGCAAACAATTTAAATGATTTTAATAGCATGATTACAAAACTAAATTCACAACCTTCTAATCTGACAAAATAGCTTCTGCAAGCTATCCACCAACAACATTTTTGTCTATTTAAACAAACACTAAACGATGAGCCCGTTCCTAAATGCATAGCCAATTAGGCCTGCGGTATTTTTTGCATTAACCCTCTGCATAAGGTTCACCCGGTGATTGTCTACGGTTCTTTTAGCCAGACAAAGTTTATCAGCAATTTGCTCATTGGTATATTCCATGGCTATCATTTGCAAAATTTCCAGTTCTCTGGCAGAAAACGGTGGTTTACCCTGCTTAATTTTACCATAACAATCGTTACATGTTTTCTCTTCATGAACCACAGGTGTGTCTTCTAGCATCAATTGGTCAATTTTTTCCTTCAGAAAACCTGCATTTGGCGGTACATTAAAAAAAGCAACATCTACCTTTTGATTACCAAAAATTGTCGATGTAATTTCAGCCAGTTCCGTATTTCCTTCACCGCCTGAGAGAGTAACAACTACAATTGGGCAACTGTCTAAGTCCATTACCACCAGTGCAGGCTTTCCTGATGTTAATGAACTTATTCCATCTAATTGTATTGCCCCTAGACGACCCATAAAATATTTTAACTACGAAATTAATCGTAATAATTAAAAAAGCAAATTAATTCTAATATTTAATTGTATTTTCCTTCGGACACACAATTACCGTGTTCGAGTTTGATAAAGCGATGGCACAGATATTTCGCAGCCGCCTGATTGTGGGTAATAAACAGATAGATTACACCTGTTTGCTCCTGAATGGATTTGAGAAGATCGAGAATTTGCTTTTGCACCAGCGGATCAAGGGCGGCCACGGCCTCATCCAAAACAAGAACCTGTGGGCTTCCTGCCAATGCACGGGCAATGCAAAGCCGTTGTCTTTGACCTCCACTGAGCTGATGAGGAAAACGATTCAACAGGCTTTCATCCAATCCGACCTGTTTGAACAATTTGGCCGATTTGTTATGAGCAGTTTCATTATCAGCGCCTTTTAACCTAAGAACTTCCAGCAGGGTTTCGCGGTTATTGATCTCTGAATTCAGCGATGAGAATGGATCCTGAAACACCATTTGAACACCGGTCGGTTTTTTATCCAATAGAGATTCTCCATTGAATATCACACTGCCTTCATCTGCTGTTTCAAGGCCTGTAAGTATTTTGGCCAAGGTAGTTTTGCCTGAGCCGGAAAACCCGATGACTGCCAAAGCATCGCCTTTTTTCAACTTAAAAGAGATATTTTGGAGTGCCTTAAATTCATTTTTATCCTTCCGATAGGTCTTCGCTAATTTTTCGGCAGTAAAAATCTCCGTTCCTTCGGGCATTGCATCTCTTTTACCTGTTGGCATTGCATCCATTAGGGCTTTCACATACGGGTGCATTTGTTCTTTCCCCAATACTTCACCAGCTTTTCCGGAAACCACCACCTTCCCGTGCTGCATAACCGTAATATGTTCACAATGCTTAGTTACCAGCGGCAAATCATGACTTACCAGAATAAGGCTGCTTCCTATGCTACGACAGACATGAACTAGGATTTCCAGAACTTTTTCGGCTGTTTCGGGATCAAGAGCTGTAGTAGGTTCATCTGCCAATACCAGAGCGGGTTTGTGTATAGTAGCCATGGCAATCATCACACGCTGCCGCTGTCCACCGCTGATCTGATGCGGGTAGGCATCAAAGATTCTTTCCGGATGCTCAATTCCCACATCAGCCAGGGCCTTGAGGCATTGTTCCTTCCCGTTTACCCTGTTTATTTTTTGATGGACCGTTAAGGCTTCCATCAACTGCCATCCACATTTTCTTTGGGGATTCAGCGCACTTAGCGGTTCCTGAAAAACCATACCCAAAGATTTACCCCGTAGCTTTCTAAGTACTTCCGGCTTGGCCCCAAGCAATGAAATCGTGTCCGATTCAGACTCAAACAGGATATTTCCGGTTACCTGAAGTTCTTTTGACAACAAACCCATCAGTGACAATAAAAACAGCGATTTACCACTGCCGCTTTCTCCAATGATGCCATACGTTTTGCCTTTCTCTAAATCCAATTGAGGTATAGCGGACAATTCCCTTTCACCACGGGTTATTTTCAGAGACTGAATATGAAGCACGGGCTTAACCAATAAATTCAAAACAACAATAATCGATTGAAATACTCACCGAAAATTACCCACAAAAATAAGCCCCGGAAACGGGGCTTTTCAAAAAAGTTACTGAAGTGTAAGTCTAATCGGCAATGTCCGCCAGGCCATTATAAATTTGCCGTTGTTCTGTGCGGGAATCCATGGCTTGCATTTCTGCAATACACGTATTGCCTCTTTATCAAATTCAGGACATCCGGGCGTAGGTTGAACAATAGTGATTCTGGATATACGGCCGTTTACATCCACAACAAATTTCAAAAGAACATATCCTTCTATATTTTCATCTACGCAACGCTGCGGATACTGAAAATTATCCCTCACATACGCTTTGAAAGCCTCTTCTCCCCCCGGGTATTTGGCTTCAATTTGTACTTTATCAGCAGGGCCTGATGATGTGCCATCAAATGGACTGCCACCGGCAGTCCCCGTTGAACCATCAAATGGATCATCTGTTCCCTCCTGGGTTTTGGTACTGGCATTGGTAATATTGGAAACAGGCGGGGTTTCAAACTCCTCTGTTGTATTTTCATTAATTACAGGTGCTACATAAGCCTGGGTTGCAATGGGCTCAGGCTCTTCCATTTTGGGTGGCTCTTTGGGTTTCTCTTCTTCCTCCTCCTCGGGTGGCTTCACATCTTCGAGAGTGGTAATTACAATTTTCATTTTCCTACCCTCTTCTTTATTCCCAATTTTTTCTATTATCAATGGAATAGATGCAGCGAGCAATACGGCGGAGCAGGCAATGGCAGTGGCTATAACCTTTGATTTGCGGTAAATACTTCTGATGTAATAGGCACCATAATCCTTAAACCGGCCTTCAAAAACCATGGCAAGGCGGTCTGCCGATTCCGGCTGATCCCATGCGTTAAAAATGTCGTTTGCCATATCTCCTCCTTTATTTACCTTGTTTTTTTATAAGATCTTTTTCCAGCTGCGCCATACCTTCATCAATAACAAAATATTTCGCAATCTGGGCAATCATAAACTCATCCATCACATCGATCATGTTGCGGTAAGTAGCTCCCTCGTCGTTTTTCACCAGCACAATCTGCTTGGAAGCGGTCTGTGCCTGCAGCACTTCATCATCAAGCTTTCTTTTTGCCGCGGTGTCTTTGTCATCGAGTTTGTTCATACGCTTTTGAATATCCTGCAATTTCAGTAGCAAATCGGTGTTATAATCCACCAAAACCTTTCTCAGTCCTGTGCGGGTATAATCAATAGGGATAAGTTCAGTAGTAGGTTTCAGAGAACCTCTGTAATAATATATTTTATCATTTGCGGTGAGCAGCAGCGTAACACCATCCTTCACCTCAGGTGCTTTTACATCTTGGGTTTTCTCATCCAGCTTCTCCGGGAAAATCATACGGAGAACTTTGGGTTTGCTGAATGTGGAGGTAAGTACGAAAAATGTGAGCAGAAGAAAAGCCAGATCCACCATGGGAGTCATATCCACATGGGTACTTTGTTTTTTGGCTCTTTTTTTTCCGCCTTTGCCGTGGCCACCACCACCTGTATCCTGAATTTGTGCCATTTTTCTGTTCCTTTCTTATTTCAATGATGGTTCTGCTTCAAGGCCGGTTATCATTTGGAATTGCTTCACTTTGGCATCCCTAAAAACCTGGATTACATTCTTTACCGCATCATATTTAGCATCAGACGCTGCTTTTACGGCAAACTGTATGTAATTGGATTTATCAAACTGAAGTTTGCGGTTTTTGGCTTCTTCTTCACGCATTTTATAATCTGCATGCGCTTCTGTTCTTGCATAGAAAGCCCACCAATACAATTCGCTCTTTTTTCCGGTTGTGTCGTAAGGCACACCGGTCTGATTCACCTTGGTTCTTTCATTGGCTTCCAGCTCCAGGTATTGAGGTATGGATGATAACTTCAACCCGATGGCTCCTGAGCCCGCGAATTTCTTCACGGTCAAAGAATCCACCTTCATTCCATACTGATTACAAACCTTTTCAAAAACCTTTGATTTTACAGCGGCATTGGTAATGTCTATAAATGCCCTTCCCTGATTGTCAACTGTAATCATAAATACCTGTTTGGGTATTTCTGTTTTGGTGGTGCTGGTGGGCGGATCTACGACCACCGGCTCCGGGGTTCTGAAACTGGAAGTGAGCATGAAAAAGGTTACCAGCAGAAACGCCAAATCCACCATGGGCGTCATGTCCA